>NZ_RZSA01000890.1:0-2738 GCF_003998075.1 Mesorhizobium sp. M2A.F.Ca.ET.037.01.1.1
AGTCTACAGGGTCCGGTCGGAAAAGATGGGGCTGCGCAAGATCCTGGCTGTGGGCCAATGCTGCGTAGACGGTGTGGGCGAGGCAGCGCTCTACCCTGGCTGGTTCGTCGATCTGACGAAGGATGCCACCTGCGAGGAACAGTCGCTGCGCGAGATGCACAATCACGTCGAACAGGCCAGGGACATCGCGCGATCGATCGGACACGACCTGTTGTCCTATCTTCTGGACAACGTCGAGGAAGAGGTCGAGCAACGGCTTGACGGAAGGCTGAGGAGGCGAAGATCGTCCTGAGGCAGCTTTCGCCGATCGTTTGCGGGTCAGCTTCGCTTGCCGCGTCTGCCGACCTCAGCCGTGACCATGCGCGCGAAATGCGATTGGGGCGATCGGTGCTCGATAAGCTTGGCGCGCTCAAGCGCCGCGTCGCCGTAAAATTCGATCAGCACCCCGGCTGCCCGGGCGGCATCGGCTTTCAAGCGGCCGAAATCGACTTGCCCGTTCTCGAACGAAGGCTCGCTCCTGGCAATCGCGTCAAGCATGGCTTGCAACTTGTCAGAAGTGCTGCCCTCGTCTTCGTTCATGCTCGCTATCCGATTGGGCGCGTAAAATATCGACATTTCCGCACGATGTCCAACAGGTTCGTTGGGCGGGCGTCGGTGCAACCCCGTGCAGCCGCACCGCGCACGGTGTCACAACTTTCATGCAAGCATAGTGATCCAGACTTACCGCGCAGACATTTGGGGGGCACCCATGGACCAGCCTAGCAAAATGGAAAACCTGCAGTTTGCGCAGGGGATATTGCGGGAACTTCGCCAGAAGGCCGAAGCCGACGGCGAAAAACTCCTGACCTATCTCATCGACATGGCTTATCTCGAGGCCAGCGACCGCATCCGCGCCCACTGGATCGGCAACCACGAACATGAAAGCCGCCGCGCTAAGGGCTGAGCCGCCCAAGGCAATTTGATGCTCGCCGCGGTTTTCCGTGCGGAATTGCCGGGATCGATAGCTGGAGCGGTTCAGCGTTTGCGCCAGAGGCTGAGTAGCGCAAGCCCAGCGCAGCACATCCTGAACGCAAGAAAGCCCGCCATGCCTCTTCGGCATGGCGGGCTTACTTGGATGAGCAAGGCTAAATGCGATAGCCTCGCCGCCGATCTACGATGCGGCAGCCTTCTGGCGGACCGGAAGCTTCCACCCCGGCCGCGCGAAGTGGCAGGTGTAGCCGTTGGGATAGCGTTCCAGATAGTCCTGATGCTCGGGCTCGGCTTCCCAGAAGGCGCCTACCGGAGCAAGCTCGGTGACGACCTTGCCGGGCCACAGGCCGGACGCATCGACGTCGGCGATCGTATCCTCGGCGATCCGCTTCTGCTCGTCGCTCGTGTAGTAGATTGCCGAGCGATAGCTCATGCCGATGTCGTTGCCCTGGCGGTTCTTCGTCGTCGGATCGTGGATCTGGAAGAAGAATTCGAGCAGCGTGCGGAAACTGGTCCTGGCCGGATCGAAGATGATTTCGATTGCCTCGGCGTGAGTGCCGTGATTGCGATAGGTCGCGTTGGCGACATCGCCGCCGCTGTAGCCGACCCGGGTTGAAACCACGCCGGGCAAGCGCCGGATCAGATCCTGCATGCCCCAGAAGCAGCCGCCGGCAAGGACTGCGCGCTCGGTGGAAGAAGCCATGTCAAACCTCCTTTGGATTGCTCCATAGATAGGCGTTGTGGCCGGGTTCTTCCAGCGCCCCGGGGAACATGCCGGCCACGATTTCGAACCTGCGCGATCAGGGGTCCGAAGTCGGCCTGAACCGTCGGATTGCCAGCTCGAAGACGATGTCCGAAATCCACATGGCCGAGACCCCAATCAGGAAGGCGGCGGCGAGCGTGGTAGTGTCGTCGGCGCCGTCGGGCATCGGCAGGCCGCTTGCCTGAACCCAGGCGACGGCAGGCAATGTCAGATAGGCGGCGGCCAGGGCGCCGCAGATGGGCGAGGCGATCATCTCCCGCAGCTTGTAGCGATGGCGCGACAGCGACCGCAACACGCCGCCGGCGAGCCCCGCCGCCACGACCTGGCCCTTGATGCCCAGCAGATCGAAAATGTCATGCATCACGGCCTCCAGCCACAGAGCTTCTCGCCCTTGCGATTGTGCGCAAGCAGCGCCCTCGCCTCCTGATCCGACAGCGTTTCGACGGCCCTGGCGGAGAGGCGCATCGGCGCGGCGGCGGCGCAGAAACCGCCCCTAGCCGTCGTGCAGCCGGCAAGCGCGGCGACGGTGGCTGCGAGGATCAATCCCTTGCCCATGACTTCAGCTCCTTCCTGACCGCTTCAGGCGGCAAGGCGCCGACGTCGTTGTCGACCTGGTCGGCGATATTGCGGGCCGCGGCCTCGGCTTCTGCCTGCTTGCCGCGTTCGGCCCTTGCGCCCGCAAGGCGCTGGTGAAAGCCCCAGCCGAGCGCGCCGACAACGCCGGCGCCGATGGCCAGGATCGTCGGATTGGTGAGAAGCCATGCCAGCAGAGCGCTCATAGCAGCACTCCGATGAGAAGACCGGCGATGAAACAGGCGGCGCCTACGATTGCATACGGCCTGGCGGCTTCAATGCCGATGCGCACGCCCGGCGCGACCTGCTCGACGCGCCCGGTGCGGCGCGGCGGGTCCGCGCCCTCGAACGCGCCGATGGCGCTGACGATCTCGGCGCCGTCATCGGCGGTGATGATGGTGGCGTAGCGTGGCATGGAGCCTCGGGGCGGAAT
>NZ_RZSA01000891.1:0-2734 GCF_003998075.1 Mesorhizobium sp. M2A.F.Ca.ET.037.01.1.1
GTCGAAGCCTACAGGGCAAACATTGAAGCGATTCGCACGGCTGCCGACAAGGCTGCCAGTTAATATACAACCGGCCCGCCTCTCGCCCGAGTTCCAAAGCCGAAGCGCTCATTGAACGACTGTTCAGTATATATAACGCCGTGCAGGAATAGCGGTTTCTTTGTCGAGATTCTACTTCACACATTCAATAGACCAGCCGCCTTGTCTTAAAGTCGAATATCATCTACCGCTTGAGCCCACCTTGCCCGGCTGTATGATACATGTACGGGAAATTGCTTGACCGAGGGACCCTGACAAAACTGGGCAAGCATTAGGAGTTCATTTGACACACGGAACTGCCGATGCGGGCGACGGCAAGGGCGCCAAGAGCACGCTGGCCAGTTCAGTATACCAAAAGCTCCGCGACGATCTTTTGCGCGGCGCGCTGGAGGCCGAGAGCAAGCTGCGTGTCGAATGGGTGGTTTCGCGCTACGGGGCGGGCGCCTCACCGGTGCGCGAGGCCCTCAACCGCCTTGCCGCCGAGGGCCTGCTCGGGCGGCATGACCAGCGCGGCTTCTTCCTCATGCCGGTCGGCGCCGCGGAACTGGAGGAATTGACGCGGACGCGCTGCTGGATGGAGGAACGGGCACTGCGCGAATCCATTGCGCACCGCACGGCCGAATGGGAAGAACAGCTGGTGCTGGCCCTCCACCGCCTGGCCCGCGCCGAGTGTCGCCTGCCGGAGGATCCCTCGACCAACGATCCGGAATGGGAGAAGCTGCACCGCGCCTTTCATCGGGCGCTGATCGCGGCTTGCCGCTCGCACTGGCTGATCGGCTTCTGCGAACAGCTTTCCGACCAGGCTTCGCGTTACCGGCTGATCTCGCAAAACGGGCCGGGCATGGGCCGCGACGATCTCGGCGAGCACCGCATCATCGCCGAGCGCACGCTGGATGGCGACGCCGACGGCGCCGTCGAGGCGCTTCTCAACCACTACCGCCTCACCGCCGCGATGTGCATGGAACGCTTCGCCCAGGGCTATGATCCGAGGGCCGGTATTGCCAAGGCGCGCCGCAGATAGCGACGGAAACCCGCCCACGGTCTTTTTGCTCCGGCGGCCAAATCTGCTATTCGCTCAGGCGAGCGCGACGCATGTGCCATTCGGCGTCCGCGCCTGAGGAACCCTGCATGACCAATCATCTGTTCGACGCGTTCCGTTCCCGCATGCCGGCTCCCGACCGACTGCTGATGGAGACGGATGACGGCCGTTCGATCAGCTATGGCGACATGCTGGCGAAGTCGGCGCAACTGGCGCATGCGCTGGTGCAGGCCGGCGTCGAGCCGGGCGACCGCGTCGCGGTCCAGGTCGAGAAGAGCCCGGAGGCGGCGCTGCTCTATCTCGCCTCGTTGCGTGCCGGCGCGGTCTTCCTGCCGCTCAACACGGCCTACACGCTGCCCGAACTCGACTATTTCTTCCGCGACGCCGAGCCGAAGCTGATCGTGTGCGATCCGGACCGTCTTGCCGGCGTCGAGCCGCTTGCCGCGTCGATCGGCGCCACGATGCTCACGCTCGGCCGTGAGGGACAGGGAACGCTGGCCAGCCAGGCTTCGCGGCAGGCGACGCAGTTCAGCGACCTCGCGCGCGGGCCGGACGATCTTGCCGCCATCCTCTACACGTCGGGCACCACCGGCCGCTCCAAGGGCGCGATGCTTAGCCACGAGAACCTTGCCTCCAACGCCCGCGTGTTGGTCGAGCAGTGGCGCTTCGGCGCCGACGACGTGCTGATCCACGCGCTGCCAATCTTCCACACGCACGGCCTGTTCGTCGCCACCAACGTTATCCTGATGGCCGGCGCGACAATGTTGTTCGAGCAGAAATTCGACCCGGCGCGCATCCTGTCGCTGATGCCGCGCGCGACGGCCTTGATGGGCGTGCCGACCTTCTATGTGCGGCTGCTGCAGCAGGAGGGGCTGACGCGCGAGGCTGCGAAGACAATCCGGGTGTTCATCTCCGGCTCGGCGCCGCTGCTCGCCGAGACGCACAAGGCCTGGCGCGAGCGCACCGGCCACGCCATCCTCGAGCGCTACGGCATGACCGAGACCAACATGAACACGTCCAATCCCTATGACGGCGAGCGGCGCGCCGGAACGGTCGGCTTCCCCTTGCCCGGCGTCTCGCTGCGCATCGCCGATCCCGAGACGGCCAGGCCGCTCGCCCAGGGCGAGATCGGCATGATCGAGGTCAAGGGGCCGAACGTCTTTGCCGGCTATTGGCGCATGCCCGAGAAGACCAAGGCCGAGTTCCGCGACGACGGCTTCTTCATCACCGGCGACCTCGGCCTGATCGACGCCGACGGCTATGTCCACATCGTCGGACGCGGCAAGGACCTGATCATCTCCGGCGGCTACAATGTCTATCCGAAGGAGATCGAGAGCGAGATCGACGCGCTCGACGGCGTCAGCGAAAGCGCGGTGATCGGCGTCGCCCATCCTGATTTCGGCGAGGGCGTCACCGCTGTCGTGGTGCGCAAGCTGGGATCGGTGATTGACGCCTCAGACATTGCCGGCGCTATTGCTAGCCGGCTGGCGAAATACAAGCATCCGAAGCAGGTGATCTTCGTCGACGAACTGCCGCGCAACACGATGGGCAAGGTGCAGAAGAACGTGCTGCGCGAGGCGTATAAGGATATCTACGTAGCGCGTTGAGCCGGCTAATTACTATCGAGCGGCGGGCCTCGGAGATTGGCCGAGGCGC
>NZ_RZSA01000892.1:0-2732 GCF_003998075.1 Mesorhizobium sp. M2A.F.Ca.ET.037.01.1.1
GCATGCGCAGCACCAGCACGCGGTTCTCGACCAGATCCGACAGCGGCACCAGGAAGAACAGCCCGGCCGCATAGCCGAGCAGGGTGGCCATCGAGACCAAGCCGCTCTCCGATGCCGCGGCGCCGAGCGACGGCCCGATCAGCCCGACCAGTGTCTGCGGCGCGAACAGATTGGTGACGATGATGCCGACCGAAGCGGCAAACAGCAGGGTCTGGGACGGGGTGATGGTGCTGCCGCAGGCATGTCGCGGCCGTTCGACGAGCTCGGCCGTGGCGATCCGCGCATTGTCTGTTCCGTTCATGGTGGCCTCGCATCTTTCGCGAGGACTTTATGGGCAACGATCATAATGCTACAATTGAAATGACCTGATAATGATTATGCGAGTTGCGCATGAACATCCATGATCTCGAAGCCTTCGTCGCCGTCGTCGAAACCGGCTCGATCGTCGGTGCTTCGGCGAGGCTCAACCTCACCCAGCCCGGCGTGACGCGTCGGGTGCAGAATCTCGAGGAGCGGCTGGCGACGCCCTTGCTCGACCGCCAGTCGAAGCCGCTCAAACCCACCGCATCCGGCCGCGAGGCCTATGAGCATGGCCGCCGCGTGCTGCGCTCGCTGGAGGACCTGAAGGCGGGCGTCTCGCCGGCGGGCGAGGTGCGTGGTGAGTTCCGCCTCGGCGTCATGCCCTATCTCTCGACCAGCGCGCTGTCCGAGCCGCTCGACAGTCTTCGCGCGGCATTCCCGCAGCTGACGCTGAAGATCACCTCGAGCCTCTCGCCGCGCCTTGTGGAGCAGGTGCTGCACAGCGAGATCGACGCGGTGGCCGTCTGCCTCGCCGAGGGCGTCGCGCCGCCGCCCGAACTCGTCGGCGACGATCTCGGCGTGCAGGCGGTGCTGCTGGTGGCCTCGCCAAGCCTCGGCGTGCCGAAGCCCGCCGAGCTCGACGATCTTGCGCGCTACCCTTGGGTGCTCAACGAAACCGGCTGCGGCTTCCGCGCCTTCATCCGCCACCGTTTCGAGGCGGCGCGGCTGCCTTTCCATGTCGGCGTCGAGGCGCAGGTCGCGGACCTGAGAATGTCGCTGGTCGCGCGTGGCCACGGCATCGGCGTCGTCACGCCCGGCGCGCTGTCGGGCAGCCAATGGCGCGACGCGGTCGAGGTGGTCGACTGCCCCGGCTTCAAGCCGCAGGTGCGCTGCTGGCTGCTCCACCGCCCCCCGGCCGGCAGGCTGGCACGCCCGATCGCGGTCTTCCGCGAGGCGCTGGCCGAGGCGCTGAAGGGCCCGATGCCGCTGATATCGTAAAAGCCAGGCGCCTTATCTCCCCCCTGACCGTGGAAAAAGCGATTTCAGTACTTTGGCAAACCCAAGCGTTAGAGACTGCCAGAGGGAGCGGGCCGCAACGTCCGTCGAGTTCGCTATTTCCGGGTCTTGCGATCGGGGCAGGGAGGCGAGCCACGAATCCCAAAACTGCTGCTGCATGGAGACGAACACGGGCATCACATCGTAACCTTCGTCAAATATATTGACTAAGTCGCTCTCCTTGGGACGCTCCCCCGTTTTCACTTTGCAGACCACCAATCCACGACTCATCCCTGTCACGGTGCCTTCAGGGAAAACATTCGCGCTCGCGCCATAACAAAAGGGCAGTATTCCATCCACTTCGAGCTGCTTGCGGATTTGGCATAGGGCTTCGAAATAATCGTCTTCCTCGGCAACGATGACTTTGTCGCGATAGCTGCAGGTGAGCCTGCACCGAGTCCCCACATTCCGCGGCGTGAACACCGCCTGCTCGTCACCTGCCGTGCCCCCTCCGATCAGGAACACGGTGTATTGTTCATCCATTGTCATCCCCCAATCCTTTGGTCACATTAGTTGCAATGATTTATCAATGCAACTGAAAATTGCGTATGTGTTGACTAGAGTTGCTGCTTGCTGGCTCCTGCCTCGGCCTTGACCTAGCCCACACCCACGTTATCTTCGCGCAATGCCGAACGCCGCTCCCTCCGCCGCCGCGCCGCTCATCGTCATCGACCTGCAGACCGGCATGTTCGACGGTCGTTTCGACCCGCCGATCCATGACGCCGACTCCATCGCCGAGCGCTCGCGCACGCTGATCGACTGGGCGCGGCGCTCCGGCCGCAAGGTGGCGTTCATCCGCCATGACGGGCCGGAGGGCGATCCGCTCGCGCCGGGCGCCTCCGGCTGGCCGGTCTGGCCGCTGCTCGGCCAGGCGGCCGACGAGCCGACCTTCGGCAAGAAAATCGGCAACGCCTTCTCCAACCCCGAACTCGCCGAATGGGTGGCGGGGCAGGGCGCGAAGGACGTCTTGCTCATCGGCGCACAGACCGATTTCTGCGTCGCCGCAACCGTCAAGGGCGCCTTGGCCGAGGGCTTGGGCGTCACGGTGGTCTCCGACGCGCATTCGACTCTGGATTCGCTCGAGGAGAAAGCGCCCGACATCATCGCCCGCCACAATGAGGCCTTTGCCGGCCAGGGCGCGCGCTTGACGACGACGGCGGAGTTGACGGAAGGCTGAGCGCATTCTTCCTTCCCCCTTGTGGGAGAAGGTGTCGCCGAAGGCGACGGATGAGGGGTGCTCCAGGGAAAGCCAGCGTCTCACTCCGCTGGAACACCCCTCATCCGTCTCGGCGCTACGCGCCGATCCACCTTCTCCCTCAGGGAGGGCTTTGCACGGAACTGAGTTGGTGATTCCGTATGTCCGGCATGAAGGGGAG
>NZ_RZSA01000893.1:0-2730 GCF_003998075.1 Mesorhizobium sp. M2A.F.Ca.ET.037.01.1.1
AACACCGACGTGTAGTGGCCGGTCTTGGCGATCTCGATCAGCCGGATCGTCTCAAGCCGCACGAAGCGCGCGCGATCCTTCAGCATCGCCTCCACCTCCGCCGTGGGCTCGAAGCTGTTGCCGCGCGTTGGTGTAGAGCCGCGCGGCGGATGCTGGATACGGCCTTTGTCGTCGGAGTTACTGTTCGAGGACATCGCAAATAGCCTTGCTGAAGCGATCGAACATCTCGTCGACCTCTTCTGGTGTGATGATCAGCGGCGGACAGAAGGCGAGCAGATTGCCACGGGATCGAAGCACGAGACCATGATCCAGGGCGCGATCGGCGATTACTGCTCCCAGCGTCTGTGATGGATCGCCAGTTCTCTTCGCGGTTGCGTCGTCACGGAGCTCGATTCCGCCGATCAAGCCGACGCCGCGCACCTCATCGACGGACGGATGGTCACGGAAACTGCGCAGGCGCGCCTGAAAATGCGCCGACACCGTTTTCACATGTTCGGAAAATCCGTCCTCCCGATAGATCGTAATGGCTTCCAGCGCCACCGCGGCCGCTACAGGGTGACCGGAATAGGTAAAGCCGTGGGAGAAGGCGCCGACTTCGTTGCTCAAGGATCTGATGGCATCGTGGATGCGCTCCGTCAGCATGACCGCCGCTATCGGCTGGTAGGAAGCTGAAAGTCCTTTGGCGAGCACCATCATGTCTGCCTTGATGTCGAAGGTCTGAGAACCGAAGGGCTGTCCCGTCCTGTAGAAGCCGCAGACGATCTCGTCGACGATCAGCAGGATGTCGTATTTATCCAGAACCTTCCGGATCGCTGGGAAGTAGCTCTTTGGAGGAACTATGACCCCACCCGCCGCCATTACAGGCTCAGCTATGAAGGCGGCGATGGTGTCCGGACCTTCGCGCTGAATGAGATCGTCGAGCGACATGGCCAGCCGATGCACGAACTCGTCCTCGCTTTCGCCGTTCCGCGAAAAGGCACTGTGATGCGGACAGTCGGTGAAAATGATCCAGTCGAGCGGCATCGGCAGGCCGGCATGGCTCGTCGGCATTCCTGTGAGGCTCGCGGCCACGATGGTTCCGCCATGATAGGCATGGAGCCGAGATATCACCTTCTTGCGGCCGGCGCGGTTCATCGCGTGGTGGTACGCCCAAGCCATCTTGATGGCGCTTTCGTTTCCTTCGGACCCCGAGGTGGTGAAAAAGGCCTTGGTGAAATGCGCCGGCGTCATCTCGACCAGGGCCTCGGCGAGTTGGGTGACCACGGGCGACGTGCGCCTGTAAAACGTATGATAGGAAGGCAGCGTCTCGAGTTGCCGGCGCGCGGCGTCCACCAGCCGATGGTTGCTGAAACCCAGCGAGGCGGCCCACAGGCCGGACATGCCTTCGATGTAGGGCTTTCCATCTGCGCCGAAGACGCGAATGCCCTCTCCTTTGGCGACCACGATTGGCCCGTCGCGATCGAGCAAGTCCGGATTCGTGAATGAATGGAGTTGGGACGCGATGTCCCTCGCCTCGATAGAATTGGGACGCGTGGCCATTCCTGCGCATTCTCCTCAGTTCGTTCGGCCTCAGTGGAGCGAACCTCGCGAAAATAGATATCGGCCCGCTGCGAAATTTGACGAAAAACGCTATAGGTTAGACATCTTTGGATTGCCCCTCGCCGAACCGGGAAACGATGGTCAAACGTGAACATCCTCTAAAGGTCGCCCTCGTAGTTGCGCCGCAGGTCTCGCTGCTGACCTATGTGCTCGCTTATGAGCCGCTTCATGCCGCCAACCGGCTGAGTTATGAACCGCCTTTCGACATCAGGATATTGACTGTCGAGGCCCAAGAGCTTGTGGCCAGCAACGGGATGCCGATCGCGCATGACGGTGTTATCGACGACGTCAGCCGCTTCGACCTCGTCATCGTCGTGGCTTCGTTCGAGCCGGACGATTCATACAAGCGCCGGCTCAACAGCTGGCTGCGCCGCCAGTCCCGATACGGCGCGATGCTATGCGCGCTGGATCATGCCGTTTGGCTATTCGCGGAAGCGGGACTTTACCCAGAGCAGACCCAGATATCGGCCAACCGCGAGATACTGGGTGCGATGCAGGAAAAGTTTCCGCGTCTCGACGTGCAGGGAACACTCTACTCAATCAGTCGGAACCGAATGACCTGCGGTGGTCATACCGCGACGCTCGACATGTTCCTGGATTTCATCTCGCAAACTTGTGGCGAAGGTCTTGTCCAAGTGCTGCTGAGCGAAATGCTGTATTCGTCCATCCGGCAAGGTGACACATTGCAGTCGGATTCCCTCAGCGCGGGGAACTGGAAAATGCATCCGATGCTGAACAGGGCGCTGAACGTCATGGTGACGAACATCGAGAGGCCACTGTCTCTGAGGGAAGTGGCGCGTCGGGCCGGAATTTCGCTCCGGCAGCTCGAGCAACTCGCCAGGAATTCCAACGCGCTCATGCCTTCCAGGCAGTATCTGGAAGTTCGGCTGGCACACGCGCGAGAAACATTGATCTATACGGACATGACGATATCGGAGATCGCCCTCGCGACGGGATTTTCGGCCCTGTCGGCATTCTCCCGGGCGTTCGGTGCCCGGTTTCAGTCGTCGCCCCGGGACTATCGGAATCGCTTCCGCAAGCGGATGATGCGACCGTTCATTCGGTAGCTTGCTTCGGTCCGAGGAACCGAACGGATGGCCGTCACTCCACGTATTATCCTCAACGTGCAGC
>NZ_RZSA01000894.1:0-2716 GCF_003998075.1 Mesorhizobium sp. M2A.F.Ca.ET.037.01.1.1
GCCGAGATCCTTCAGCGCGTTGAGCATGGCCTCGCGCGTCAACCCGATCAAGTCGACGCGCGAGGCCATGCTCAACGCGCTGAAGGATCTCGGCTTGCGGGCGCAGCCATCTGCCATCGCTCCTTACGGCATTCGTGTGCATGAACGCCCCTCGCTGGCGAGCCTGCTGATGCTCAGGACCGGTGAGGTCGAGATCCAGGATGAGGGCTCGCAGCTTGTCGCCATGCTGGTCGATGCCCGGCCGGGCGAGCGCGTGGTCGATTTCTGCGCCGGAGCCGGCGGCAAGACGCTGGCGGTCGCCGTGCAGATGAACAACAAGGGCCATGTTGTCGCCTGCGACGTCCTGGAAGGCCGTTTGAAGCGCGGCGCCGAGCGCTTCCGGCAGGCAGGATTGCACAATATCGAGACACGGCTCCTGGCCGGCGAAACGGATCGGTGGATCAAGCGCCACAAGGGCGGTTTCGATCGCGTGCTGGTGGACGCGCCATGCAGCGGCACCGGTACCTGGCGACGCAACCCCGATGCACGCTGGCGCGCGCAGGAGGAACGGGGTCTGGACAATCTCGTGTCGCTGCAGGCCCGGATTCTGGCGAGCGCGGCGCGTCTGGTGAAGCCCGGTGGACGGCTGGTCTACGCGACATGCTCCATGCTGTCCGAGGAGAATGAGGAACAGGTGGTAGCGTTCCTGGCGGCACATCCCGGTTTTCGTGTGGTGCCGCTTCACGAGGCCGCGCCGCAACTGACGAACTCATCTCATCCGGACTATCTGTCGCTGACGCCCGCGCGCAACGATACCGACGGCTTCTTTGCCGCAGTCATGCAGCGAGAAGGTGCGCTCCCAGGTGGGCGCCCATAGCCATTCGCGCGATCCATTTTTTTGAATGACCCGAATGGGGCCGAGAGCAGTCCGGCAGCGTTCGGACTGGCGAGCCGGGAAACCGACGTTCCATTCGGCGCACCACGCCGTCAGCATCGGAGCCATGCTCTGCTTGGCTTAAGGTAGGCAGACCTGCCTCGGGCTCTGTTCACTCCGTTGGCAGTGGCACAAGGTCGAGCTTCGGCACGATTTCCTCTGTCGCATCGTCAAGCGGTGGCGGTTCTTCTTCAGCTTCCTGCTTCGGTTCGACCATCAGCAGGCCTACCACGATCAGCGCTAACGAAACCCAGTTGAGCGCCGGTATCGCTTCGCCCAGCAGCAACATGCTCCACCCTATACCGGCCGCGGTTACGGCGTAGGCGTTCTGGCTTGCGAACACAGCACCTGTGCTGGAGATCAGCGCAATGAAGAGCAGCATGGCCAGATTGCCGGCAACTGCCATCAAAATGACAATGATGCCAAGCCTTCCGGTCAACAAACCAACCGGTATGAAATCCCCATAAAAGGCCGCGAGCGGAATCAGCATCAAAAGCGAAGCAACCAGGACCATGCCGAACATGGCGACGCTGTCGACGGCAGCGGGTTTGAACTCCGAAAGATAGATATCCTCAGTGGCATAAGTGACCGGGATCACAAGCGCGATGGCAAGCCACAACCAATTCGTGTTCATTTCCCCCGGCTCGCCAAAGAAAAGGATGATGACGATGCCGACGAGACCCAGTCCAAGCCCCAAGAACCGTTTCATGCTCGGCGCTTCGGTCCGCATCAAGGCCGCGAACAGGAATACGGCGAACCCTTCAAGTACGATGACGATGGAGACGATAAAGGCCGGAAGCTTGCTTGCCAGCCAATAGACCAGCACCTGATTGACCACCGAGCTGATGAACGCGAGGATGATAACGAACCGCCAATCCGAGCGCGTGAGAGCAGACAGCCTCGGCATGGTCCTGCGCTTGAGGCTAATCCCGAGGCAGAACGCAGCTCCGATGAGGTCAATAAGGATCGCTAGTCCAATCGGGTGAGCTTCAACGAGCGAAGCCATTTTCGACAGCGGGACGACAAGGCCCCACAGTCCTCCGCAGGCCAACAGCAGCAAGGCTCCGCGGAATGTGCGGATATTTTGCCGCATTTTGCGTTCGCGCTCGTAAACCTTTTGGGCCATCGTTGCGAACACACTGGCGAGCTTGCCCAGACCATCGGTTCGGGCTGCCACATCGCGGATGCCCAGCTTCGAAGGGTTGAACCTCCCACTTTCCAGGGTCGCGGCCGCTTTCGTCAACTTGGCTACCTGACGCAGATATTCCTTCTCTACGTCGCGCAGTCGCTTTTTCTCGATGCACGTGGAAATCCGCGCCTTGAGAAGCGCCAGCTCGAAATCCTTGGGCAAGAAATCCTCGGCGCCCAATTCAATCGCCTTCACGACGCTGCTCATCTCATCGTCGAGCCCGGAAATCACAATCACCGGCACATCCCGGGTCCGGGGCGAGCTCTTGAGGCTCGTCAGCACCTCGAAGCCGTCCATCACCGGCATCATGATATCGAGAAGAACAAGATCGAAATTTTCAACTGCGAGCAGATCGAGAGCCGCTCGCCCGTTCTCTACAGCCTCGGCTTCATGGCCGAGAGCCTCCACCGATTTTTTGAGCTTGATCCTTATGGTCCGAGAGTCGTCGACGATGAGAATTCGGCCAGGGTTGCTCACGCTAATTCCCCAGGTTGAAGATTGCTCGAAGCTCGCTGCTGGCGACGTCGAAGGCACGCTGTGCATCGCCGATCTCGGCAAGACTTGCGGGTTCGCCGCTTGCGCACCGCGCCTCCACCCCGGCGCAGATCTGGCTG
>NZ_RZSA01000895.1:0-2715 GCF_003998075.1 Mesorhizobium sp. M2A.F.Ca.ET.037.01.1.1
ATCGCAACGCGATGAGCAGGAAGCAATTTGGCGCTGCCCCATCGACCGCATGGTTACGACGAAGCCGCGGCCTTTGGGCCGAGCTCAGAGGTGGCAATAGCGTGAACGCCGCCGACCGTCACTCCCCACCAGGCGGTCAGGTTTTGCGGTTCGGGCCGAGCAAAAATACTGTCAAGACAGCGAGGAACGTGGCAACCGCGCTGTAGACAAAGACACTGGCAATACCCGTGTGATCCACCAATAGGCCACCGAAAGTTGTGCCGGCTGCGATGGCCACTTGGAAGGTTATGACCATCAGTACACCAGCGCTCTCGGCCTGTTTCGGAGCGGCGCGTAGCACCATCCATGTCTGCAATCCGACCGGGACCGCGCCAAAAGCAAAGCCCCATACGGCAACTGCAATTGCCGAGGTCAAGGCCGATGCTCCCATAGTCAGGAGCGAGACAGCGGCTACGGCAATGAGCAGGGGCGGCAGGGCCGCGACCGCCTTGAGACTGTGTTTGGTGAGGAATGCGCCGGCTAAATTGCCGAAGACGCCGGCCGTGCCAAAAGCAAGGAACACGAGCGGGATTGACTTCTTTTCGAGCGCAGGAACGCTCTCGAGAAAGGCGCGGATGTAGGCGAAGCTGGCAAAATGGCCGGAAGCGACCAATAGCACGACTAGCACCGCAACCTTCATCGCCGGATTCTTCGCGACATCCAGCGGACTGCGGAATCTGCGCACTTCGATCGGAGGCAGTGGCGGAATGGTTACGAGTTGCACGAGCAGCGCAACGGCACTCACGATTGCGGCGACCTTGAACGAGGCTCGCCATCCCCAAATGTCACCGACATAAGCGCCGATTGGAGCCGCGCAGACGGAGGCGACAGAAACGCCGGTGAGGATGATCGACATGGCGCGCGGCATGAGGTGACTTGGAACCAGCCGCATCGCCAACGCTGCCGAAATAGACCAAAAACCACCAAGCGATATGCCAAGGACGACGCGTGCCGCCAGCAAAACCGGCAGCGACCCCGCAACCTCTGCCAGAACGTTCGACAGGATCAGCAGGAGCGTCATCGCCCAGATGACGACCCTGCGGTCCAGACGCTTTGTCACGATGGCGATTATCGGTGCCGAGATCGCCGCGACGATTGCGGTCGCTGTTAGCGCCTGTCCAGCCGTGCCCGTGGTGATACGGAGATCATGCGCGAGCGGTGTCAGAACGCTGGCGGGCAGAAACTCTGCCGTCACAAGCCCGAAGGTGCCGAAGGAAAGCGAAATGATGGCACCCCATGCAGGGCCAGAACGTTGATAGGGACTTTCTGGGTCAAGCCGATCTCGGTCGAACAAAGCCGCGTCCACTAAATCTGTCGCCGATTCGGTCATGAATGAGTTCTCCGGCTAGGAGCTGTTGCAGCAGGGGTGGCTACATCGCCGGGGATCAAAGCCGCGAGACCTTCCGGCGGCGGCCAGTCGGCATCAGTCGAGGCCTCGGCGCCCGACGCATCCGAGGCCTCATCGGAGGGCCGACGGACCCAACCGTCGACAATGCGGGAGAGTTCTCGGCGCGGTCGCATCGATCGCATTCGTCGAAGTGCGGTCTGTTCACTGCGAACCAAGCAAGCCGAACGCGGTGTCCTCGATCGAGGCCTTGATGGGGGGATGATCGACGATCTCTATATTGCTTTGAAGCAGGAAGTTCCGTCGCCATATGTGGTTATCCTGGCAGCCAGAATTGAGCGGTTGTCGCAAGCACCAAGGCGGTCGCAATGAGTGCAACGAGGCGGAAGTCTGATCGATGGCTGCGGTTCGATGGCCGCGCGATCGACAAAATTGAGGTGATGAGTTATCCCTTTTGAAGCCGTTGCTCCCAATTCTGGGATAAGGTAATTGCAGGCGGTCCCAGCAACGTCGGGCGGCCTTTTTGGTGATCGAATTCATGGGACGACACTCTCGGTCCGTGACGCATCTGCGAATGACTCCGCAAGTTCCGTGCCATCAACGACAAATCTGGCTCTGCTGAGCGGGTGGTGGAGGCACGAGCGTGGGCTATCCCAAGAGCTTGCCGCAAGGTTGTTCGAAGTTGAGGTGCCGGATAGACCGCAAATATGTCGGGCGGCCTGGGGTTGGCCAACACGAAGATGCGCAAGTTCAAAAGGACGAGCTGAACCCTTGCCGATATCCATCCGAGGCTGATCTGGAGAAGGTCAAGAACTGCGTCTTGAAGGCTTCCGCCGCACCGGCAAATGCTAAGCCAAGGTGCTGGGCAAGATGGACAGGGCCATCCAACCCGTCGACTGGACGCTCATTAATGGCGTCGGTGTGGCTCTGTAGCTGGCGAGAAAAACGCCCTGCTGAAAGACAAAAGCTCGTGTGGCCGGCTCTGAAGGACGGCCAGTGAGGCAGGCGAGGAGAGGCTATAGCCCATTCGTGTAGACTG
The DNA here is from genome assembly GCF_003998075.1 of Mesorhizobium sp. M2A.F.Ca.ET.037.01.1.1. Classification (NCBI taxonomy): domain Bacteria; kingdom Pseudomonadati; phylum Pseudomonadota; class Alphaproteobacteria; order Hyphomicrobiales; family Phyllobacteriaceae; genus Mesorhizobium; species Mesorhizobium sp. M2A.F.Ca.ET.037.01.1.1. The sequence continues at coordinate 2,424 of NZ_RZSA01000895.1, forward strand.
ATCTTGTCCCACGGAGGCGGCTAACCACCCCGCCAGACATCATCGAGGGGAGCGCCACTAGGCTTACCCCAAGTGTTGGTCATTTCCACCTGGGTGACCTCGGCCAAGTCACCAAGCCGCTTAGAGCAAGCTTTCGAACTGGATGCTCCCCGGGCACATGATCGGCTAGCTGTGAGCTTTCGGGAGGTTGTCCATTCGGACCGGACCGAGGAGACTGGAGTTACCACGCTTCAGCATCCATCGGAGGATCCGAATGAACATCCATAAGAATGCCCGTCTCACACCGCTGCGT
>NZ_RZSA01000896.1:0-2713 GCF_003998075.1 Mesorhizobium sp. M2A.F.Ca.ET.037.01.1.1
GGCTAGGAGAGGCGGCCTTGCGCTAGGGTGAGCCGGCATCCTATTTAGGTCGTAACCGATCCAGAACGATTCCGCGCCATTGCTCGTATAACAAGGTGCCGGAAATCCATCTCCAACAAGGGTAGTCCATGAAGAACCCCGTTGAAACCTACATGAACCTCGTTCCGATGGTGGTCGAGCAGACCAATCGCGGCGAGCGCGCCTATGACATTTTCTCGCGCCTCTTGAAGGAACGCATCATCTTCATCACCGGTCCGGTCGAGGACGGGATGGCGACGCTGGTTTGTGCACAGCTTTTGTTCCTCGAGGCGGAGAACCCCAAGAAGGAAATCAACCTCTACATCAATTCGCCGGGCGGCGTCGTCACCTCGGGCATGGCGATCTACGACACCATGCAGTTCATCAAACCGGCCGTGTCGACGCTCTGCATCGGTCAGGCCGCCTCGATGGGGTCGCTGCTTCTGACCGCCGGCCACAAGGACATGCGTTTCGCCACGCCGAACGCCCGGATCATGGTCCACCAGCCGTCCGGTGGCTTCCAGGGTCAGGCGTCGGACATCGAACGTCATGCGCAGGACATCATCAAGCTGAAGCGCCGCTTGAACGAGGTCTATGTCAAGCATACCGGCAAGAGCTATGAGGAGATCGAGCGGACGCTCGACCGCGACCACTTCATGACCGCGGACGAGGCCCGGGATTTCGGTCTGATCGACAAGGTCATCTCGAGCCGCGAGGCCGCCGAGACAGCCACGGCTTCAGCCTGATTTCGGCAACAAACGACAGCATAACTCGGTTTTGGCGCGGCTTGCGGCATTTCGGCCACATTTGGCTGTTCCCTCAGGCGTTGGGATTGCCTACGTTAAGGCTATGTTGATTTTCGACGGCTTAGCTTTGAATGGGGTTGCAGCGAATCATTGCCGCGTTTTCTGATTTCGTGTTTCGTACAGAATGCGCTGTGTGAGCCGGGACACTGGCGGGGGCGGATTCCCGCGATAGATTGGTGAGACGTCACTGAAAGCCAGACCATCGGCGGGCGTTGGTGAAAGGACAGAAAAATGAGCAAGGTCAGCAACGGCGGCGGTGATTCAAAGAACACGCTTTACTGCTCGTTTTGCGGCAAGAGCCAGCACGAAGTCCGCAAGCTGATCGCCGGACCGACCGTCTTCATCTGCGACGAGTGCGTCGAGCTCTGCATGGACATCATCCGCGAGGAGAACAAGACCTCGATGGTGAAGTCGCGCGAGGGCGTGCCGACCCCGCAGGAGATCCTCAAGGTCCTCGACGACTATGTCATCGGCCAGCCCTACGCCAAGCGCGTGCTGTCGGTGGCGGTGCACAACCACTACAAGCGCCTCGCGCATGCCGGCAAGAACAACGACGTCGAGCTGGCAAAGTCGAACATCCTGCTGATCGGCCCGACCGGCTGCGGCAAGACGCTGCTGGCGCAGACGCTCGCCCGCATCATCGACGTGCCCTTCACCATGGCCGACGCCACGACGCTGACCGAGGCAGGCTATGTCGGCGAGGACGTCGAGAACATCATCCTGAAGCTGTTGCAGTCGGCCGACTACAATGTCGAGCGCGCCCAGCGCGGCATCGTCTATATCGATGAAATCGACAAGATCTCGCGCAAGTCGGACAATCCCTCGATCACCCGCGACGTGTCGGGCGAGGGCGTTCAGCAGGCGCTTCTGAAGATCATGGAAGGCACGGTCGCCTCGGTGCCGCCGCAGGGTGGCCGCAAGCATCCGCAGCAGGAGTTCCTGCAGGTCGACACCGCCAACATCCTGTTCATCTGCGGCGGCGCCTTCGCGGGCCTCGACAAGATCATCTCGGATCGCGGCCGCAAGACCTCGATCGGCTTCGGCGCGACCGTGGCCTCGCCGGAGGATCGCCGCACCGGCGACCTGTTCCGCCAGGTCGAGCCCGAGGATCTGCTGAAATTCGGCCTGATCCCGGAATTCGTCGGCCGTCTGCCGGTCCTGGCGACGCTGGAAGACCTCGATGAGCCGGCGCTGATCCAGATCCTGACGGAGCCGAAGAACGCGCTGGTCAAGCAGTATCAGCGGCTGTTCGAGATGGAGAATGTCGATCTGACCTTCCACGAGAACGCGCTGTCGGCGATCGCCAAGCGCGCGATCGAGCGGAAGACCGGCGCGCGCGGCCTGCGCTCCATCATGGAAGCGATCCTGCTCGATACGATGTTCGAGCTTCCGGCGCTGGAAGGCGTGCGCGAAGTGGTGATTTCGGAAGAGGTGGTGTCCGGCAACGCAAGGCCGCTCTACATATATTCCGAGCAGAAGGAAAAGAAGGGCAATGTCAGCGCCTGAAATGGCACTGGACCCGTCATTTTCATGGAACGGCGCCCGCGTGGCGCCGTTTTGCTGTCAACGGGGCGCGGATATGCGATGGAACGGGTCGAGCGACAGTGTTAACCCTTGATCTTTGCCCCGGCTGCATCCACCTAACAGCAGAAGGCCGAGGCGCCGAATTCTGTGCTGTAAAACTCCCGTCACAAACGGTGGTAGGCGGAACGACACTCGGTCGTTAATATGAGATTCGCGGTTGGCTAAAATAAGCGGCCGCGACATGAAAGGTTGGACAATGGCCAAGATATCCAAGGCTTCCGGCGACGGCGTTTTCGCAGTCCTCCCACTGCGCGATATCGTCGTGTTCCCGCATATGATCGTGCCGCTCTTCGTGGGCCGTGAAA
>NZ_RZSA01000897.1:0-2702 GCF_003998075.1 Mesorhizobium sp. M2A.F.Ca.ET.037.01.1.1
CCGAAGGGGACATCGACCAGCGCGCATTTTAGAGTCATTAGCGCCGCGAGCGCCTCCACTTCTTCGGCGTCGGCGTCCGGTGCAAAGCGGATGCCTCCCTTGACCGGCTCGCAATGCTCGCTGTGAACGGAGCGCCAGCCGATGAAGCTGTACATGCGGCCGCGAAGCCTCACACCGAAGCGGACCGTGTATGTTGAATTGCACTGAGTGATGCGCTCCGCCAATCCCTCGGGCAGATCAAGGAACGCTATTGCATGACGGAAATTCTCGTCGATACTTTCAAGAAATCCAGCAGAATTAGCTATCATTATACACCCATCACAGCGCTACTCGCGCTTACGCGTTGACTAATTCAGATAGTTTGCTGTAGCGCGTGCCCAATCTGTAGAATTTGCACTGAAACGAACGCCAAATAGTGGAGGTCTTCCATCCGGGCGTTCCTTCCATTGGCCAGATCGAAGGCAGCTGGGATTCCGAGCCTCCAAGACCCAAGTGCTAAAGACTGTTTGAAGCGGCGTGCTGCCCCCCTGAGATTTCTTTTCTTTGCAGACAATCGTCACAGCCGCGCCTCGGTCAGCCGCGATTGATGCAAACCACCTTGGGCTGGGTCATCTCTTCGTAAGCAAACCGGACGCCTTCCCTGCCCATGCTTCCATATTTAAAGCCGCCGAAAGGCATCGCATCAAACCGGTAGTCGGAGGAGTCATTGATCATCACACCACCAGCGTCGAGCTTGTTCGCCGCCTCAAGCGCGACAGAGAGATTGCTGGTGAAGATGCCCGCATGCAGGCTGTATTCCGGAAGATTGGCCATCCCGATGGCTTCATCGAGCGTGTCGAAAGGCGCGAGCATGACCACAGGCGCGAACGCTTCCTCATGCCAAAGAAGACAGGTTGTGGGCGTGCCTTCGAGCACGGTCGGGTGATAAAGCGAGCCTTCGCGGAAGTGGCCGCACAACAATTTCGCGCCGGCAGCGATGGCCTCATTGACGGCTGCTTCAGTTCGCTCCGCTACTTGTTGCGAGATCATCGGCCCTACATCTGTCTCCTCGCGAGATGGATCGCCGGCCTTTAGCTTATTAGTCCCTTCGATAAAGGCATTTCGGAAGCGAGCATAAAGTTCGGCTTGAACCAGAATGCGCTGGGCGCCGATACAATTTTGCCCGGCTGCCCAAAATGCGCCAGATACGCAGCCTTCAACCGCTTTATCGAAGTCACAATCCTCCATCACGATGACCGGCGCATTGCCGCCGAGTTCCATTGCCAGCTTCTTCAGTCCTGCGTTGCGGCTGATCACTTCTCCGGTCGCAAAGCCGCCGGTGAATGACACCATGCGTACCTCACGCGCAGAAACCAAGGCCGAGACCAGCTCTCTATCACCATGAACGACGGTAACGACTTCCTGCGGCAGGCCCGCTTCCACTAGCACTCCGACCAGATTGATTGCGGAGAATGGCGTCAAATTAGACGGTTTCAGCAGCACCGCGTTGCCGCCGGCGATTGCAGGGCCAAGTTTGTGAGCCACTAGGTTCAGCGGATCGTTGTACGGTGTGATGGCGGTGATGATGCCGAGCGGCTCACGAGTGAACCAGCCTTGGCGTTGTTCTGATCCCGCATAGGCATCGAAAGGCACGATCTCACCAGCATTTCGCTTTGCCTCCTCAGCCGACAGCTTCAGCGTATTGACGCTACGAAGCACCTCCTTCCGTGCCTGCACGATCGTTTTCCCGGCTTCGCGCACGATCATTTTGGCAAATGCATCGCGTCGGCTCTCGATGATTTGGGCGGCCCCTTCAAGGATAGTCGCACGCTGGTGCCTTGGCAGGTTGCGAGAAATCTCGGCCCCGCGTCGGGCGCGTGCGAGAAGCTCGTGGATTTCGGCAGCATCGGTCACGTCGACCACGCCTATCAGATAGCCTTCATAGGGACTATGCACCGACACTGTGTCTACCACCTTTCCGGCGTGAAGTTTGGCAGCGGTCATTTCGCGGTTCCCCTTGCTTGGCTGCGGGCACGTGGCTGCCATTGTCGGCGGTCGGGCGGTCGGGCGGTCGGGCGGCCGCCCTTTGGCTGCGCCCCGCCCAAGTCATCAGACACGGGAGCCATCAACTTCTCTTCCGCCAGCCTATCACCCGGTTCTAAACAGGCGCATTGATCGTGACGCTGCTGGGCACACCCCCCGAACAGTAGAGAGCGGCAACCTGAAGTGACAAAAAACCGACCGAAGCATCAGACCTTTTGGCCATCGCGGACCAGGTCATCCATGACCGCACGCACTGCGTGTTCGGCGATCGCAACGATCTCTTCGACTTCAGCCTTCGTCGTCACGAGCGGCGGGGCAAAACCCAGGATGTCGCCGTGCGGCATGGCTCGAGCTATAAGGCCCCGGTCACGGGCTGCTTTCGAAATTCGGGCACCGACCTTGAGCGTCGGATCGAAACGCTTTCGATTGTCGCGATCCGCCACGAACTCGATCGCGCCCATGAGGCCAACGCCTCGCACTTCGCCGACGATCGGCAACCGTGCAAACTTTTCCTTCAGCTGCGCCTGGAAAATTGCGCCTACATCACGAGCATTGCCGGGGAGGTCTTCCTTCTCAACGATGTCGAGGACCGCGTTGGCTGCGGCAGCCCCGATCGGATGACCCGAGTAGGTGTAGCCGTGCGAGAATGCGCCGACCTTGTCAGCTCCGTCCTCCAAGAC
>NZ_RZSA01000898.1:0-2698 GCF_003998075.1 Mesorhizobium sp. M2A.F.Ca.ET.037.01.1.1
GGTCTACCGGGCGCTCGACACGCTGGTGAAGTCCGGCTTCGTGCACCGGCTGGAAAGCCTCAATTCCTTCGTCGCCTGCGCCGAGCCGCACGACCACAGCCATTCGATGACCGCCTTCGCCATCTGCGACAATTGCGGCCAGGTGACCGAAATGTCCGACCACGACGTCGGCCATCGGTTGGACGAATGGGTGCGCTCGACGGGATTCGCGGCCAAGAAGGCGGTGATCGAGTTTCGCGGCGTTTGCGCGAAGTGCAGGGCCGAGGCTGCGTAAGTATCAGCTAGCCGGTTGACGCCGGCGCGGAGCCCCCCTCTCTGTCCTGCCGGACATCTCCCCCTCAAGGGGGGAGATCAGCCGTAGTCACGGCTTTCGCCAATCTTCAAACGTTGCAAGACGAGCGCCGGCGCCGGAACCGCCAATCTCCCCCCTTGAGGGGGAGATGTCCGGCAGGACAGAGAGGGGGGGCGACGGATCGCGGCGCCTCTCGGCATGCCGCCTAATGCGCCTCGTCCCAATTGTCCGCCGCCCGGGCGTCGACATGCAGCGGCACCGACATTGAGACCGCCGGCATCGGCGCGTTTTCCATGACCCGGCGCACGACGGGGATAGTCGCTTCGACTTCCGCTTCCACCGTTTCGAAGATCAGTTCGTCATGCACCTGCAGCAGCATGCGGGCCGAGAGTTTCGCTTTCTCCAGCGCCTCTTCCATATGCACCATGGCGCGGCGGATGATGTCTGCGGCGGTGCCCTGCAGCCTGGCGTTGATCGAGGCGCGCTCGTTGAAGGCGCGGACCGACGGGTTGGAGGATCGTATCTCCGGATAGTGGATGCGCCGGCCGAAGATGGTTTGCACGAAGCCGTTTTCCCGCGCGTAGGCCTTGGTTTCCTCGATATAGTCGCGGATGCCCGGGAAGCGCTCGAAATAGCGCTTGATGTAGGCGCCGGCCTCGTCGCGCGGGATCGACAATTGGTTGGCGAGGCCGAAGGCCGAGATGCCGTAGATGATGCCGAAGTTGATCGCCTTGGCACGCCGGCGCACCTCCGAAGGCATGCCTTCGACCGGCACGTTGAACATTTCCGACGCGGTGATGGCATGGATGTCGGCGCCGTCGGCGAAGGCCTGCTTGAGCTGCGGGATCTCGGCGACATGGGCAAGCACGCGCAGCTCGATCTGGCTATAGTCGGCCGAGACCAGCTTGTGGCCCTTCTCGGCGATGAAGGCGGTCCTGATCTTGCGGCCCTCGGCGGTGCGCACCGGAATATTCTGGAGGTTGGGATCGGAGGATGACAAGCGGCCCGTGGTCGTCGCGGCGAGCGCGTATGAGGTATGCACGCGGTTGGTGCCGGGGTTGATGAAACCGGGCAGCGCGTCGGTATAGGTCGACTTCAGCTTGGTGAGCTGGCGCCAGTCGACGATCTTGCGCGGCAGCTCATGGCCTTCGGCGGCGAGGTCTTCCAGCAGCTGCGCCGAGGTCGACCATTGCCCCGTCTTGGTCTTCGAGCCGCCCGGCAGGCCCATCTTGCCGAACAATATGTCGCCCAGCTGTTTGGGCGAGCCGATGTTGATGCGCTCGCCGACGATGCCGTAGATCTCTTCCTCGACGCGGGCGGCGCCCTGCGCCAGCTCGCCCGAAAGCCTAGACAGGATCTGCCGGTCGACCGAGATGCCGCGCTGCTCCATGCGGGCAAGCACCGGCACGAGCGGACGTTCCAGCCGCTCGTAGACGGAAACGAGGCCCTTGGCGGCGAGCCGGGGCTTCAGCAATTGCCACAGCCGCAGAGCCAGATCGGCCTGTTCGCCGGCATAGGCGGTCGCGCGCTCGATATCGACCTGGTCGAAGCCGATGGCGCTCTTGCCCGAGCCGGCCAGTTCCTTCTTCGAGGCCGGCGCGTGTCCCAGCCATTTCTCCGACAGCGAGGCGAGGTCGTGACCGCCGGACGTGCCGGCGTCGAGCACGTAGGAGATCAGCATCGTGTCGTCGAACGGTCCGACCTCGATGCCGTGCCGGCTCATCACGACGATGTCGTATTTCATGTCCTGCACGATTTTGAGGACCGACCGGTCCTCGAGCAGCGGCTTGAGCAGCGCCAGCGCCTCGCGGACCGGGATCTGGTTCTCCAGCATGCCGCCGCCAAGCAGGTCGCCATTGCCGTTCTTGTGGGCAAGCGGCACGTAGACGGCGCGGCCCGGCGCGACCGCCATGGACAGGCCGATGAGATCGGCCTGCATCGGGTCGGACGAGCTGGTCTCGGCGTCAAAAGCGAGGATGCCGGCCTCGCGGGCTTCGGCTATCCAGGCTTTCAGCGCGGCCGCATCGCGGATGGGCGCATAGGCCGAAGGGTCGATCTTGCTCGCCGAGGCTTGTTCCAGCCGCAGCGCCGAAAGGAGCGATGGGGTGTCGCCCTGCGGCGGCGCGTCCTCGCCCCTCGTGGCTGGCGAGGCGGGCTTCGCGTCGCCGTTTGATTGAGGCACTGCCTGCCTTTGCGGCGCGCTGGCGCCGACATCGGGGCCGTGCGCGGCATCGGCGCGCTCGACGATGACGGCGGAAGCCTGGACGTCGCCGATCTCGGTCGCGGTCGCCTCGGCGACGCGTCGCGTTAGCGTGGTGAATTCCATGGTCTTCAGGAAGCCGATCAGCTTCGGTCCGTCCGGCGCGTGCAGCACCAGGTCGTCCAACCCCTCCTTCAGCGGCACAT
>NZ_RZSA01000899.1:0-2697 GCF_003998075.1 Mesorhizobium sp. M2A.F.Ca.ET.037.01.1.1
GTCTTTACTCTACGGCGCCCCCCTCTGTCCTGCCGGACATCTCCCCCACTAGGGGGGAGATTGGCTGTCGCCGCTGCTTTCGCCAATCGCCAAGGGGAGAAGGGAAAGGCGCCCTAAATCCCTTCCCCATCCACCAGCGGCACGTCCTCGCCCTCCCAAGGGCTCGGCATCGAGCCTCGCCCGGCGCTTGGCAGCGGCATCCAGCATCTGAGCTCCGGCTCGGCATATTCGACCACGCGGCCGGGCGAGGAGTCCGAGGCCCGCCAGCCTTCCTCGCCGAACTGGTCGGCGCGCGACCAATAGGCCATGTCGACCTCGGCCGGTCCCTGCTCGGAGGAGCGCACCGTCACCAGGATGCGGCTGCCGTCCCGCGGCGCGCTCGCCATGTTGCGCCAGTGATCGGTGTCGTCCATGGGAGGTTCCTCCTGCTTCGTTCGGAGCTGCCGAAAAAACAGCCTGCTTTGCGATAGTCGCCGCCCGCCGGGGAGGGGTCAATCCGAACTTGGCGCGAGACATAAATATCATTCGGAGCTAATATATCCATCGACCGCAATCGAGCAGACGACGATGGACGAAGGATTGCTGTCTCAGGCCACGTGTCTCGGGCCGGTCCATCTCAAGGTGACCGACATTCCGGCCGCCTTGACCGTCTGGCGCGACACTGTCGGACTGGCGCCGGCCGGCGAGGACGCCGTTCTAGCGCAGCTCGGGGCCGGCGGCCGGACGCTGATCGTGCTCCATGCGGGCGCGGAAGTCGCCCTGCCGCAGAAGTCGCGCGATCTCTTCCATGTCGCCATCCACGTCACCACCCGCCGCGACCTCGCGCATGCGGCCGCCCGCCTCAAGGCGTCGGGGTTGCGATACAGCGCCCAGGACCACCTCGTTTCGGAATCGCTCTACGTCTCTGACCCGTCCGGCAACGGCATCGAGATATGCTTCGACACGCCTGAACGCCTGCTGCGCCGCGAGGTCTCGCCCGACGGCCGCGTGTCGCTGATTGCCGTCGACGGCAGCGCGCATTCCGGGCTGGAGCCGCTGGACGTCTCTAGCCTATTGCGCGACCTCGGCAATTCCGGCCATGTCGAGCCCAGGATGGCGCAAGACGCCTTTATCGGCCACATCCATTTGCGCGCCCGCGCGCCCGAGGCGCTGATGGAATTCTATCTCGGCGTGCTCGGCTTCCGGCCGCATATCCAGTCCCGGACCTTCGGCATGTTCGACTGCGGCACCGAGCGCCGCGCGCATATGATCGCCTTCAACATCTGGGCGCGCGGCGAGCTGCGCGAACCGCCGCCCGATGCCGCCGGCCTGGACTATTTCACCGTCGAGCTCGGTTCCGCCCACGAGCTTGCCGCCGTGGCGCGCAGGCTCGAAACGGCCAATGCGCCGGCGAGAAGGGAAGGTGGCGCGATTTCGACCGCCGATCCGGAAGGCAACCGCCTGCGGCTCGTGGTCCAGGGAGGTTGACCGCAACCGCTTAAAGACGGGAGTAGTGGAGGAGGGGGAAATGTCGCTGATGGTGATTGGAACCGGCTTCGGCCGGACCGGCACGGACTCGATGCGCGAGGCGCTGACCATGCTCGGCTTCGGTCCTTGCCACCATATGTCGGAGGTCATGGGGCATGCGAAGCAGAAGCGGCTCTGGCGGGCGCTGGCCAGGGGCGAGGCGCCCGACTGGGCCCAGCTCTTCGCGGGATATAAATCCTGCGTCGACTGGCCCTCGGCCTTCTATTGGCGTGAGCTGATCGAAGCCTATCCGCAGGCGCGCGTCATCCTCACCTGGCGCTCGCCCGAAAGCTGGTGGGAGAGTTTTGAAAAAACCCTGCTGCCGGCGATCGCCGGCAGCACGGATCAGGAGTCGCTCGGCATCGCGCTCGTCGCCAACCAGGTCTTCGGCGGCCGCCCGCAGGACCGAGCACATGCCATCGCCGTCTACCGGGACAATGTCGAGGCGGTGCTGAACACCGTGCCGGCGGAACGGCTGCTGGTGCACAAGCTCGGCGACGGCTGGGCACCGCTCTGCAGCCATCTCGGCGTTCCCGTGCCGGAGGAATCCTATCCCGCCCGCAACACAACGCAGGAGTTCCGATCCGCGCTTGGCATAGTCCAGTAGACTGGAGCGACTCCAGGACAAAGTGTGTAACGTTAGGCTCGGCGACTTCGCCGTAGCCCTCCGAAATTTAGTAAAAACAAATAGATAGAGCGTTTCGGCGTTTCGTTGAAATGCTGAGAGGCGCTAGCGCGGAATCATCCCTTGACCTCGGTGCCGGCTTTCGCGGAGGGCACCAGCTGGATGGCGGGGCGCTCGCCCGGCGGGGTGCTCCTGGCGACAACCACCCTGTCGCGACCCTCGGCCTTCGCGTCATATTGCGCGTGGTCCGCGGCGTTGGTGATCTCGGCCCAGCCGGTGCCATGCTCGGGATAGGCCGCGACGCCGAACGAGGCCGTCACTGTTCCAAGCGTGCGGCCGCGATGCGCCAGATGCAGATGCTTGATCGCCTGGCGGAGCGTTTCGGCGCGCTGAGCTCCCTCCTCAAGCGAGCATCCCGGCATGACCAGGGCAAATTCCTCGCCGCCATAACGGGATACGACATCGCTGTCGCGCGCATGCTCGATTAGCGTCGCGGCAACCTGCTTCAGCACGAGGTCACCGGCCTCGTGCCCGAACGTATCGTTGAACTGTTTGAAGTGGTCGAC
>NZ_RZSA01000089.1:0-11444 GCF_003998075.1 Mesorhizobium sp. M2A.F.Ca.ET.037.01.1.1
CGATGGACGCCATGCGCATGGGCGTCGTGCTTCTGGACGCCCGGCTCGACACGCTGATCATCAACAAAGCCTACCGGGAGTTTTCCAGGATCCCCGACGGGGTGGTGACCATCGGCGCGCCATTCAGCCGCCTCATGGATCTCAATCGCCGCAACGGCATCTATGGCGAGATCGACGAACAGGAGTGGCAGCGCTACCTTGCCAGCCGAATCGCGGAAATTCGTGCCGGTTCCGTCGCGCCGCGCGAGTTCGTCCATGCCGACGGCCGCACGATGATATTCTCGGTGACGGCGTTGTCCGGCGGCAAGCGCCTGTTGACCTACTATGATGTCACCGAGGTCAAGCGCCGAGACGCCGAGATCGAAAGAGCCAATGCCAGGACGGCCGAGACGTTCAGCAATCTCAGCCTTATGGTCGATTCGATGCCGATCGGCGTCATCGTTGTCGATGCCGAATTGCAGGTCGAGGTGATCAACCGGGCCTTCTACGACTTCTGGGAGGTCGATCCGCGGCGCGCTCCAGCCGGCATCTCTTTTCGCGACCTAATGGAAGCCACTCGTGCCGCCGATCCGTTCGGCGGCGAGGAGCGGAACTGGCAAAGCCATGTGGCCGAGCGGGAATCCGAAATCCGCGCCGGCGCCGCAGGCTCCAGGCATTTGCCGCGCAGCGACGGCCGTACGCTGATCGCCTCGCTGGCGCCGCTTCCGGGCGGCAAGCGGCTGATCTCCTATGTCGACATCACCGACGTGAAGCAGCGCGAGACCGAGGCCGAGGACGCGCGCAGGAACCTCGCCACCGTCCTGGAGTCGCTGCCGGCGGGCGTCATCATCTACGACCGCGACGACCGCTTCGTCTTCGCCAACCGCAAGCTGCAGGACACGCTGCCGGCGCTGAAGCCGGCCTGGCAGCCGGGCCGCACATTCCGCGAGGCGTTGTCTCTCGGCCATTCGGTCGGCTATTTCCGCTCGAGCGGCGACACTGAAATCGACGGTCTGTACGGCATCGACACCGAGCGCTGGCTCGACGCCATGCTCATGCGGTACCGTTTGCCAAATTCCGCCTACGAGCGCCTCAACGCCGACGGGCGCTGGTACCAGGTCTATGACATGCGCACCGATGACGGGACGTTCATCGGCGTGCGTGTCGATATCACCGACATCAAGGTCCGCGAAAAGGCGCTGCGCGACTCCATGCGCCAGATCGACCTCTACCGGCACGTGATGGATGAGCTGCCGGTGGCGGCCTTCATCAAGGCCGACGATCTCAGCATGGAATTCGTCAACAAGGCCTGGTGCGCGCTGACTGGATTCGCCAAGGACGAGGTGCTCGGCAAGACGGATCGCGAGCTTTTCGCGTCGGAAGAGGCGGACGGCTTCAGCAATGACGATACCGAAGTCGTGGCAACCGGCGCGGGGCGCGAGGTCGAGGAGGCTGTCACCCATCGCGACGGCACCGTGCGGCAGCTTATGACGCGCAAGAGCCGGCTGGTGGCCATTGACGGGTCGGTGCATCTGGTCGGCTCCAGCACCGACATCACCGACGTCAAGGCGCGCGAGCAGGCGCTTCGGCAGAGCATGAGCGAGAACGAGGTGTTCCGCAGCCTGATCGACAATGTGCCGGTGTCGATCTACGCCAAGCGTTCGGACCTCAGGCAATTCTATGTCAACAAGGGCTGGTGCGATCTCACCGGCTTCAGCAAGGAAGAGGCGATCGGCAAGACCGACGTCGAGATATTCGGCGCCGACGGCGAAGCCTTCGTCGCCGGCGACCTTGCCGTGCTGCGCACCGGCGAAACTCAGGAGATCGAAGAGACGGTGGTGCTGCCGGACGGCAGCGTCAGGCACCAGTTCGCGCGCAAGGGCGCGATGATCGCCTCCGACGGCTCGCTCTATCTCATCGGCTCCACCACCGACATCACCGAGCTCAAGCAGCGCGAGGCCGAGCTCAGCGAAGCACAGCGGCGCGCCGTGCTCGCCGACCGGGCCAAGTCGGAATTCCTCGCCAATATGAGCCACGAGATCCGCACCCCGATGAACGGGGTCCTTGGAATGGCAGAGCTTTTGGCAAAGTCGGACCTCGATCCGAAGCAGAAGACGTTCACCGACATCATCGTCAAATCCGGCAACGCGCTGCTCACCATCATCAACGACATCCTCGATTTCTCCAAGATCGACGCCGGCCAGCTGGTGCTCGACCCGGCGCCGTTCAATCTGGCCGAGGCGATCGAGGATGTGGCGACGCTGGTCTCGACGCGCGCCAAGGAGAAGGACCTCGAGCTCATCGTGCGCATCCAGCCGGGGCTCGAAGGCCAGTTCGTCGGCGATGTCGGCCGTGTCAGGCAGATCGTCACCAACCTGCTCGGCAACGCGGTGAAGTTCACTGATGAGGGCCATGTGCTGGTCGACGTGACAGGCGAGCGGGTTCCCGCGGGAACGAAGCTCACCATTTCCGTGACGGATACCGGCATCGGCATTCCCGAGGACAAGCTGAAGGTGGTGTTCGAGAAGTTCAGCCAGGTCGATACCTCCTCGACCAGGCGGCACGAAGGCACCGGGCTTGGCCTCGCCATCACCTCGCGGCTGGTCGAGATGATGGGCGGCGAGATCGGCGTCGACAGCGCCGAGCGCAAGGGCTCGACCTTCTGGTTCACGGTCACGCTGCCCCGGGCCGAGCAGGGCGGGCAGCGCATCACACCGGTCGACGTCACCGGCGCGCGCGTGCTCGTCGTCGACGACAACGCCGTCAACCGCTCGATCCTGAGCGAGCAGATGGCGTCGTGGACGTTCGATGCCTGCGCGGCCGAAAGCGGCGCCGAAGGGCTTAAGGTGCTGATTGCCGCCGCCGCCTATGGCGTGCCGGTCGATTGCGTCGTGCTCGACTATCAGATGCCGGGCATGACCGGCGCCGAGATGGCGCGCATCGTGCGCAACACGGCGGGCCTGGCGCATACGCCCATCATCATGCTGACCTCGGTCGACCAGTCGCTTGCCAACACGACCTATCGCGACCTCGGCATCGATGCGCAGCTGATCAAGCCGGCGCGCTCCTCCGTCCTTCTGGAAACGCTGGTCGCGACCATCCAGCGTCATCGCCACAGCAGCGCCGCGGCACGACCCGCCGTTGGCGGCAGCCTATCGCAAGCCGCGCCGGCGCAGACGGCGACGTCGGACCGCGCCATGCTGCAGCCGCCGCCCGTGCGTGCGCGCCAACGCCCGGCCGAAGCCGAGCGCGGGCTCGACATCCTCGTTGCCGAGGACAATGAGGTGAACCAGATGGTGTTCACCCAGATCCTTGGCGAGACCGGCTACCGCTTCGAGATCGTCGGCAACGGCCGCAAGGCGCTCGATGCTTTCGGCAAGCTCAATCCGCGCATGATCCTGATGGACGTGTCGATGCCGGAAATGAACGGGCTGGAAGCAACAGGCGCCATTCGCAAGCTCGAGCAGGACATGGGCACGCATGTGCCGATCGTGGGCGTCACGGCGCATGCGCTGAAGGGCGACCGCGAACGCTGCCTCGAGGCCGGCATGGACGATTACCTGCCGAAGCCGATCAGCCCGCGGGCGCTGCTCGAAAAGCTCGAGCGCTGGCTGGGTTCGGATATCGAGACCCGGCGCAGCGCGGGTTAAAGCGAATTTAGCCGGCAGGCGGGCGCAAGGCGTTGACGTATGCGTATGGTGCGATCGCACCATATCAAAGCAAACGCCAAGCTCTGACAATCGTAGCATTGATTCCGCTCTTCGGTTACGGGCGGGAGCAGCGACCGCCAACAAGAAACAGCGTCGACTCTACCCCAACGGACCTGTTTTCGGCGATGGCCACGCCATGATCCGCTCTGGCATGCAGGCAACGCGCTCTCGTCCGGATTTTATTTCCCGGCGGCCGCGATCCGGCCGCCGGGATAATTTTTGATTCAAAAGTCAGACAAGTCGCTGATTCCCGCGGCAAACTCCGGCCGACCCGCAGAGACCGCCGGAAGCCCTTCCGAGCATCCCCGTTCAGGCGTTACCGGGCTGACACGAAACTGTCATGCGACTGTAATAATCGAAGTCTATTGCGCTCACCGGGCGCCGATAGAACGGGTGCCGAAAGACCATCTTCCGAACAGGAGTAGGCCACATGAGACATTTCATCCGCTCTGCGGCCGTTGCGATTGCAATGGCTGCGGCATCAACCCTTAGCATCTCCGCCGCGATGGCAGCCGATATCTCCGGCGCCGGCGCCACCTTCCCCTATCCGATCTATGCGAAGTGGGCCGACGCCTACAAGAAGGAGACCGGCATCGGTCTCAACTACCAGTCGATCGGCTCCGGCGGCGGCATCAAGCAGATCAAGGCCAAGACGGTGACCTTCGGCGCTTCCGACGCGCCGCTGAAGGGCGAGGATCTCAACTCCACCGGGCTCGCGCAGTTCCCGATGGTGATGGGCGGCATCGTTCCGGTCGTCAACCTCGAAGGCGTCAAGCCGGGCGAGCTGGTGCTCGACGGCCCGACGCTGGCCGACATCTTCTCCGGCAAGATCACCAACTGGAACGACGAAGCGATCAAGAAGCTCAACCCGGACGTCAAGCTGCCCGACCAGGCGATCGCGGTCGTGCACCGTTCGGACGGCTCGGGCACCACCTTCAACTTCAGCTACTATCTGGCCGACGTCAGCGCCGACTGGAAGTCGAAGGTCGGCGTCAACACCGCGCTCGAATGGCCGGTGGGCATCGGCGCCAAGGGCAATGAGGGCGTCGCCAACAACGTCTCGCAGACCGGCGGCGCGATCGGCTATGTCGAATATGCCTATGCCAAGCAGAACAAGCTGACCTACACCGACCTGATCAACAAGGACGGCAAGAAGGTCGAGCCGACCGCCGCCGCCTTCTCGGCCGCCGCGGCCAATGCCGACTGGAACTCGCAGCCGGGCTACGGCGTCATCCTGGCCAACCAGGCCGGCGCCGAAACCTGGCCGATGACGTCGGCCACCTGGATCCTCGTCTACAAGAAGCCCGACGATGCCGCCGCCACCGGCGAGGCGCTCAAGTTCTTCGCCTGGTCCTACGCCAAGGGCGACGAGCTGGCCGCCAGCCTGGACTATGTTCCGATGCCCGACGCGGTCGTGAAGAGCGTCGAGGAAATGTGGGGCAAGGATATCGTCGACGCGAACGGCAAGCCGCTCTATTCCGGCATGTAATCTGACGAACAAGGGAGGGCGCTTCCGGCGCCCTCCTGTCTCTTTCGAAATGCGAGGGGCTAAATGAGTGCCGTTTCCGAAGCCGCGACATCGTCCGCCATGCGGACCAGGGAAGCGACAGTGCGCCGCTTTGCCTTCACCGACATGGTCTTCCGGGCGGCTACGCGCGCTTCCGCCATCCTCGTGCTGGTTCTGCTCGGCGGGGTCGCCATCTCGCTGATCGCCGGATCGTGGGAAGCGCTGTCGAAATTCGGCATATCCTTCCTTTCGACCGAATCCTGGAACCCGGTCACCGAGAATTTCGGCGCGCTGGCGCCCATCTACGGCACTATCGTCACCTCGGCCATCGCCATCATCATCGCCGTGCCGATCGGCATCGGCATCGCCGTCTTCCTGACCGAGCTTTGCCCCCGCCCTCTCAGGCGCCCTATCGGCATCGCCGTCGAGCTTCTGGCCGGCATTCCCTCGATCATCTACGGCATCTGGGGCCTGTTCGTCTTCGCGCCCTTTCTGCAGACGACGATCCAGCCCTTCATCATCTGGCTCTTCAAGGGCATCCCCGGCCTCAACAGCCTGTTTGCCGGCCCGCCCTACGGCATCGGCCTGCTGACCTCCTCCCTGATCCTGGCCATCATGGTGCTGCCCTTCATCACCTCGATCACCAAGGACGTGTTCGACACGGTGCCGGCGGTGTTGAAGGAATCGGCATACGGTATCGGCTGCACGACCTGGGAGGTGACGCGGCGCGTGACCATTCCCTACACCCGCGTCGGCATCATGGGCGGCGTCATGCTCGGCCTCGGCCGCGCGCTCGGCGAGACGATGGCCGTCACCTTCGTCATCGGCAACGCGCATCGCATCAGCGCCTCGCTGTTCGCGCCGGGCACGACGATCTCGGCGACGATCGCCAACGAGTTCACCGAGGCCGATGGCGCGATCTACACCTCCTCGCTGGTGGCTCTCGGCCTGATCCTGTTCATAATAACCTTCATCATCCTGGCGCTCGCACGCTACATGCTGCTGCGCATCGATAGCCGCACGGGAGCCTGACCGATGGCGACTGCCGCATCAATTCACCAGAGCCGCAAGCGCAAGAATGCCGTGATGATGGCGCTGTGCGTCATCGCCGCCGGCATCGGCCTTGCCTGGCTGGCGCTGATCCTCGGCGCCCTGCTCTACAAGGGGCTCTCCGGGGTGTCGCTGGCCGTGTTCACCCAGATGACGCCGCCGCCGGGCGATGCCGGCGGCCTGCTCAACGCCATCTACGGCAGCATCGTGATGACCATCATCGGCATCTTCGTCGGCACGCCGATCGGCGTGCTGGCCGGCACCTACATGGCCGAGTATGGCCGCTTCTCGAAGCTCACCACGGTGGTGCGCTTCATCAACGACATCCTGTTGTCGGCCCCTTCGATCATCGTCGGCCTGTTCGTCTATGAGCTGATGGTGCGGCCGATGGGGCACTTCTCGGCCATCGCCGGCGCCGTCGCGCTGTCCATCCTGGTGATCCCCGTCGTGGTGCGCACCACCGAGGACATGCTGAACCTCGTGCCCAACGCGCTGCGCGAGGCAGGCACCGCCATCGGCGCGCCGCGCTGGGTGGTGATCCGCTCCGTCGCCTACCGCGCGGCGCTGTCCGGCATCGTGACCGGCATATTGCTGGCGATCGCCCGCATCTCCGGCGAGACGGCGCCGCTGCTCTTCACCGCGCTCAACAACCAGTTCTGGTCGAGCAATCTCAATGCCCCGATGGCCAGCCTGCCGGTGACCATCTTCCAGTTCGCTCTCAGCCCTTACGAGGAATGGCAGCAGCTGGCCTGGACGGGCGCACTCATGATCACCTTGACGGTTCTCGGGCTGAGCATCATCGCCCGCAGCCTAACCGGACGCAGAGAGGACAGATGAAACCGATGTTGTCCACCGACCTGAACGTAGCCGACACGACCGTCGAGAAGGCCAAGATCGAGGTCAAGAACCTCAACTTCTACTATGGCCAGTCGAAGGCGCTGAAGGACATCAACCTGTCGCTGCCCGAGCGCAGCGTGACCGCCTTCATCGGCCCGTCGGGCTGCGGGAAGTCGACGCTGCTGCGCGTCTTGAACCGCATCTACGAGCTTTATCCGAAGCAGAGCGCCGAGGGCCAGGTGCTGCTCGACGGCAAGAACATCCTCGATCGCTCGCAGGACCTCAACCTGCTCAGGACCAAGATCGGCATGGTGTTCCAGAAGCCGACGCCGTTCCCGATGTCGATCTACGAGAACATCGCCTTCGGCGTCAGGCTCTATGAGAAGATCAGCAAGGCCGAGATGGACAGCCGCGTCGAGTCGGCGCTGAAGCGCGCCGCACTCTGGAACGAGGTTAAGGACAAGCTCAACGCCAGCGGCCAGAGCCTCTCGGGCGGCCAGCAGCAGCGCCTTTGCATCGCCCGCACCGTCGCGGTGAAGCCGGAGGTCATCCTGCTCGACGAACCGGCCTCGGCGCTCGATCCGCTCTCGACCGCCAAGATCGAGGAGCTGATCGACGAATTGCAGGCCGACTACACGATCGTCATCGTCACCCACAACATGCAGCAGGCGGCGCGCGTGTCGCGGCAGACGGCGTTCATGTATCTGGGCGAGCTGGTGGAATTCGACCGGACCGAGAAGATATTCACCTCGCCCCGCGAGAAGCGCACCCAGGACTACATCACCGGCCGCTTCGGCTGAGCTCATACGAGGACAACATCATGGCCGAACATACCGTCGCCTCGTTCGACGAGGATCTGAGGCAGATCAGCCGGCTCATCAACGACATGGGCGATCTCGCCGGCTCCATGGTCGGCGGCTCGACCAGGGCCCTGCTCGAAAGCGACAATGCGCTGGCGCAGCGCGTCGTCTCCGACGATGCCATCATGGACGCGCGTCAGCGCGAGCTTGACGACCGCGCCATCACGCTGATCGCCAAGCGCCAGCCGATGGCGGACGATCTTCGCCACGTGGTCGGCTCGATACGCATGGCGGGCGACCTCGAACGCATCGGCGATCTCGCCAAGAACATCGCCAAGCGCGTCGGGTCAGTCGGCGTCAGCACCGCCCCGCGCGACCTCACGCATTCGATCGATTCCATGGCGCAACTGGTGCTGATCCAGGTCCAGGGCGTGATTCAGGAATATACGGTGGGTGATGCCACGGCGCTGGCCAAGCTTCGCAACGACGACGAACGCATCGACGTCAAATACACCTCCGTCTTCCGCGAGCTGTTGACCTACATGATGGAAGATCCGCGCAACATCACCGCTTGCACTCATCTTCTGTTCTGCGCCAAGAACCTCGAGCGCATCGGTGACCATGTGACCAACATCGCCGAGAACGCCTATTATGTGCTGACCGGCACGCAATTGCCCGCCAACCGTCCCAAGCAGGACGAGACGGCAATGTCGGCGCCGGCCGCCTGACGGAAAAGGTTACCCCGATGATCGCGCCACGCATCATGGTGGTGGAGGACGAGGAGCCGCTGGGGGTGCTGCTTCGCTACAATCTCGAATCCGAGGGTTACCAGGTGGAAGTGGTGACCCGCGGCGACGAGGCCGAAATCCGCCTTCAGGAAAATGTTCCCGACCTGCTCGTGCTCGACTGGATGGTGCCGGCGGTCTCCGGCATCGAGCTCTGCCGGCGTCTCAGGATGCGGCCCGAGACCGAGCGGCTGCCGATCATCATGCTGACCGCGCGCGGTGAAGAAAGCGATCGGGTTCGAGGTTTGTCCACCGGCGCCGACGACTATCTGGTCAAGCCGTTCTCGACGCCGGAGTTCATGGCGCGCGTCAAGGCGCTGCTGCGCCGCGCCAAGCCGGAGGTGCTGTCCAGCGTGCTCAAGGTCGGCGACATCGTGCTCGACCGCGAATCGCACCGCGTCTACCGCAAGAAGAGCGAGATCAGGCTGGGCCCGACCGAGTTCCGCCTGCTCGAGTTCATGATGCGGCATCCCGGCCGCGTGTTCTCGCGCAGCCAGCTACTCGACAATGTCTGGGGCGAGACGATCTATATCGACGAGCGCACGGTGGACGTGCATGTCGGCCGCCTGCGCAAGGCCGTCAACAACGGCCGCATGCCGGACGTCATCCGCACCATCCGCGGGGCGGGTTATGCAATCCGGGAAGACTAGGGATATGCTGATATTCAGGTGAGGCCGGCCTGCGAATGGCGGCTTCCTGCGCTTCCGGTACTCACGTACCAAAAAGTACGCTCCGTTCCGGTTCTCGGAACCCACCATTCTCGACTCGGCCTGACCTGAATCTCAGCATATCCCGGCGCTTGAGCTTGCGGCTTATGCGACGTGCTTGCCCGCTCTTGCCTGGACACCCGGCGCGAAGATCTCCTGATCGACGAAGGTCAGCGCGCGGGTGGCGCAGCCTTCGCGGATCAGCGGCAGCTCGTTCGGCTCGGTGTCGAAGGAGATCGAGCTCGAGTGCTGGCCGCCGGCGGTCTGGGCGATCGCCTCCCTCAGCGCCGGCTCGATCAGGTCGAAGGCGGCCGCGCTGACGCCGACCATGGCGACCGGCGCCGGGTCGATGAGGGCGAACAGGCTGCCAAGACCGAAGCCCAGCGCCTCGCCGGCCCGACGATAAGCTTCCCGTTCGGGGCCGTCCTCCTGCCGGGCCTTTGCGGCCAGCGCGCGCATGTCGGCGTCGCCGATGTCGGTCGGCGCGGCGTCCTCGCTTATCCCCATGGCGCTGCGCCAGATGGCGTAGTTGCCGGCATAGGCCTCGACGCAGCCGCGGCGGCCGCAGCGGCAAAGCGCGCCGCCCGGACGATGGATCATGTGGCCGAACTCGCCGCCGGAGGAATGCGTGCCGGTGAACAATTCGCCCTTCAGCACCAGGCCCATGCCGATGCCGTGCGAGAGCAGGATGGCTATGAAATTGTCGCGATAGCGCTCGGGATCGCGCCATCGCAGCGCCACCGCCATCATGTTGCAGTCGTTCTCCATGGTGGCGGGGATGCCGAATTCCCTCTCCAGGATGTCGGCGAACGGAATGTCGGTCAGCGGCGTGATCGGCGACCATAGCATGGCGCGCGCGTGGGAATCGGTGATGCCTTGAATGCCCATGGCGATGCGGGCGACGCTGCCCACGTCGAGATCGGGATCCTGCAGCCGGCGCCGGACGATCGCCAGGCACTCGCCGATCAGCTCGTCGCGCGGCATGACGAGCGTGTCCAGGCGCCGCTGTTCCTCGGCGATCACCTGGCCGGCATAGTCGATGACGGCGACCGACAGGAAGTTCAGCGACAGCACCACCGTCAGCACCGCGGCGGCTTCGGGATTCAGCGCCAGGCCGATCTGCGGCCGGCCGCGTTTCAACGCCGTCGGCTCGCTGGCCTTGCTCTCGGTGAGGATGCCCTCCTGGATCAGATCGGCGGAGATCGCCGAAATGGTCGAGTGGCTGAGGCCGGTGGTGGCGGCAATTTCCGTCCGCGATGGCTGGCCGGCGCGGCGCACGGCCGAAATCACCATGGCGCGGTTGCGCCGGCGCAAATCGTCGTGACGGATTCCGACCGACATCGTCTCGCACGTCCTCCCCGGTCATCGCGGCCTTGTGATGATGCCATGGCCTGTCGCTGACACGCTAAGGATAGTGGCAGAAGCCAAAGCCGATGTCATTATTTATTGCGGACTCCGAAAAAAATGCCTGGACCCATCAAATGCCATCAGAATGTCGGTTGACAGCTTCATTTCGCTGGACCACTATTTTTTTGAGGCTCGAAAAAAAGCCTCTTATGCCGGCCTTCGGGCCAGTCTGGGTCGCGCCGCACAAGGCGCAGGGAGGATATCATGAAAAAATTCGCAGCCGCCATTCTGGCGGGCGTAGCCATGTCGCTGACGCTGGCTTCGGTCGCCGAGGCGAAGGACAAGGTGATCGGCGTCTCGTGGTCGAATTTCCAGGAAGAGCGCTGGAAGACCGACGAAGCGGCGATGAAGGCCGCAATCGAGGCCGCCGGCGACAAGTATATTTCGGCCGACGCGCAGTCCAATCCGGGCAAGCAGCTGACCGACGTCGAAAGCCTGATCTCGCAGGGCGCCAATTCGCTGATCATCCTGGCGCAGGATGCCTCGGCAATCGGCCCGGCGGTGCAGAAGGCGCTCGATGAGGGCATCCCGGTCGTCGGCTACGACCGCCTGATCGAGAACAAGGACGTTTTCTACCTGACCTTCGACAACAAGGAAGTCGGCCGTATGCAGGCCCGTGAGGTGTTTAAGGCCAAGCCGGAAGGCAACTACGTCTTCATCAA
>NZ_RZSA01000008.1:0-25058 GCF_003998075.1 Mesorhizobium sp. M2A.F.Ca.ET.037.01.1.1
GTCGACAACGGCGAATTCAACCCCGATGATGAAGGCGTCGATCTTCCCGATCTGGATGCCGCGCGCACTGCTTCCAGGCGCGCGGCATCCAGATCGGGAAGATCGACGCCTTCATCATCGGGGTTGAATTCGCCGTTGTCGACGTGGAAAAATGAAAAGTGGGCATGCCGCTAGCCTTGTTGAACAGCAGAACAACGCTCGCTCCATCGCTTTGTTTCGCAGCGATCGCCTGTGCTCGTTGCAAGGCGAAGCTCACAGCCATTGTTGCTGGACCATCGGGGCCGCCGGTCCTTGTCCGACTGACAGCCCACCCACGGAGATTGCACAGCCCGCTAGCTCCCAGCCAGCGGGCTTTTTGTTGCTGGAACATTCCAGCCAGGCGGCGGTTCGGATAACGGCGACGCATCTTTTGGTTAGGCTGTGCTGGCGTCGCGGTCGGGCTTGCATCACCCGACATAGAGCCCGCATCGTTCCCCTCGATGCGGGCTCATCGCTAAAGCGGAACCTGATAGGCTTATTTCGCTTATAGCCGGATGAGCACGCGAGGGGCTCGATTCATATATCGATGGATGGCTGAACACCTACCGATTTCGGATGATCCGGTGGCATTGAGCGATCTGGCTTGATTGATGAAGGGGGCCGAACGCGGAGGCATTTCACCCAGGGAAATTTAACGAAGAAGTCGATAGCGTTGCCGAGCTGATCTTTGAGGCGATGGAGCACGCCGAGGGCGCATGGCGTAGCAAAATGGAACAACATGCGATCACACCGAGTTCTACAGGCAGTGGTCGGTCCCTCGGGGGTGTTAGCCACGAATTCAGAAAGCCCGTCGCTCACGCTTATTAGCTGCGACGGGCTTTTCGTGAGCGATACCTAAAATTGTTAATGTCGAGGGATCAACGCTGGCGCATAATGCGAGTCTGCCCCGCACTTCATCGGGGTAAGGGCCCGGCCTGTCCGCCCGAAGTCCCCCCGACTCCCCGAAGGCCGGGCATCGTGTGTCTGGGGTGCCAGCTAGTCTAGTTGAGCGTCTTGTCGGCAACGAAGGGTGCCAGGGCTTCGGCAACGCGCTGTAGAAACGGCTCCAGATTGAGCACTACGCCGTTCGGCTCGACAAAGGTATCTTCCTCGTCCTGCTGCTGCGGATGCTCAAGCGTCACGGTAAACGTAGAGTCGGGCATCGCGGCCGATAGAGCAGCCGCCATCTGAGCCCGATAGGCTGCGCTTTCGTAGCGGGCTTCCCGGGGCGGCACTACCAGAAATTCTCTGGCGGACATGGCCGCCTTCATTCGCTCCAGCCATTGCATGATCTCGCCCCCGCGAAATCCCAGGCCTAAAAATCTGGCGGCCGACGCATACTTTGGTTGGGGTCCCGGATTGAAAGCGTCGGGCCGCCGTTTGGGTGGGGCGCGTCTCAATTGACGCAGGTCCAGATTAGGCGCGCTGTTTGCGCCTTTAATTTGGATGCCCTGATATGGTGAACGAGGGCTTACTATCCACAGCCATGCGCAGCAGCCGCGATAAATGCAGGCGGTGCAGAGCTTGCATGTCCTCTAATTGGTGGAGCAATTCGATGGCTAGACGTGTCGGCAGGTTGTCCCGCTCCAGTTGGGCAATGAGTTCGTGTTGACGAAGCAGATGCTGCTCACCCAGCCTCACATGGCCTTTCACCATTTCGATCTCGTCGGCGAGAACCATGAAGAGGAACGCACCTGTCCTTTGCTCGTTCCGCCGGTCCGGCGAGGGCAGCTATTTGAACGCGTATTTGTATACCGCGCGGCCGCTTTCTTCGGTAACGCGAACCCATAGCCGTTCTTCTCTGCGCGCCTGGACCTCTTTCTTGGTACTGAGGGTCGCAGCCTCCCACGGCGACTTGGCGGTGACTGTGTTACGGGAAACCGGCGTCTCGCCGGCCATCTCCTCGACTTGGTAGGTTTTCATGCATAGCGCCCCGTTTCGGTCACCGCTCCAACGATGATCGCCAGGCCTTGTTCCGGCTCAGAGGTGCGAGCGCGCGAGCCGACCTAGGCGAACGGCGCTCCACAGGCGACTAAGTTGCCTAGTTAGCGGAGGGTGCCTTCCTCATAGGTGGAACGTGGCTCGTCACCAGCCGCACAGTGTTCGTCTTGACCGTTATCCCGAGATCCTTGCCGCCGATCGTCACCGTGTCCTCGTCGACGCGTGTGACCTCTCCCACAATCTCGATCTGCTGCCCGCTGCTGATGTGAGGCGTGGTGTCCACGATCGAATGTGGTTGATGGTACGACGGGATCAAAACGCTGATCCTGTCCTCTGTCACGCGCTTGCGCACGGTTGCCGTTATGGCGACCTCGTCGCCGACCTTTATGCTGCCCTTGGCCATGCCATTACAATGCCGGAGCGGCAGATAGGTTCGCAAGCGCCAGCTAATGGAACAATCCGCCAGCCGCCTTGTTGTGTTTCGCTGCGCAGCTCGTGCCGAGGTCCCAGCGCAGCCGGGGGCCCAGACCCCGGAGCCCGTTCGACCCTCCCCAGGCGAACGGGCTCTTGTGATGGAACGTGCGACTACTGCCATATCAAATGTGGTTGGTGGCGATGCGGCACGGGCGCATAAGTGACCTATCGCCGGTAACGACCTTGTGGACATCGGCGGCTGAGAGACACACCGACCGCGCTCTTGTCTGAACCCAGACCGGGAGCAATTCGTTGGCCGATCCAGTCTCCACTTGCCCAAACCAAACAGCGCTCGACGTCGTACTCATCGCAAGCTCGAAGGAAGCGATCGAGCGGTCGCGCGAATTACTGATTGAGACGAGACCGTTGCTCAATCCCTATAGCGCAGAGCATTGCACCGTGAATTCCGTCTCGATAACCGAGGTTTGTGGGGAATGGCACGTCCTCGTCCAGGAGGACGGGAAAGAAAGCGCCCGCACCTTTGTGAGCGAGCAATATGCTCTGAACTATGCTGAAGGCCAAAGGCTGCGACTGCATCTCGACAAGGTGACGCGGATCTAGTCGCCGGCCGGTTTCTCTTCCACTGACTTGCCGCCGAAGCTCACGGGTGGCAACACCGAAGCGTCGTTCACAGTGGCGTCACAACGTGCCGAGCGACCTTGCATCGGCGAAGAGGCTGCGCCACGAAGCGTGTTGATGCGGTCTCGGGGAACATCGAGGACGCGAAAAACAAAGCCAAGGCCGTCGCCGACAAGGCAGCGCAACATCAGCCTTGATTGGCGCATTGGCGCTGGTGATTGGGCGTCGCCAAGGCCCACGCCAAAAAGCCATGTGCGGTATCGCGGAAATAGACCTCGTCCGTGTGAGTGTTGACCCATTTCGTTCGCAAACGTCCGGCGAGGTAGCCGCCGGCGGCGGCCGAGAGCCACTGAAGATGACTAGCCAGACCGCGGCACTCACCGCGAAGGCGGTGGCAGACGGCATCAACAGCAACGAAATCGAGGAAGATACCCGCAGCGTTTATCAGGCCGTGCTTGAAGCAATTCGCTCCGATTGATGGAGTTTGGGTCAACCTGCCCGGGGATTTGGACCGGCGGAGCGATGACGTGAAGGTTTCCGCCCGGTCCGCATCTTCAAAGCATTCCGGAAAGCCTCCGCTCCCACTTCGCAGCCATGTCTCGATGGGCCGTTGGAACTGATGACGATCTTAGCCTGCCCGATTGTTAGACCGTATTTCTGGGCAAGCTCAACTGGTTTGTACGTATCGTTCCAGCTCTCGATCGGTTTGGTCGTTTGCACTCCCTGGCGATAGGTCTTGGTCGCGCTCAACGGTCGTGGGACGTGGAGGTTCAACGGCAGGAGCGAAGTCCTTGCATTCGGGGAGGAGACGGACGCTGCGCCTCCAGAGAAGCGGCACGAACGACTTTGTGTCGGGAGGCCTCCGGCTTACGGATACCTGAAGAGATTGCAGGGATGCGGTACCTCTCTGCAACCCAGATTGAGGGAACAGGCCCGGCTAGTCAGCCGTCTTAGGCGGGATTTGAAATCGATAGATTATACCGCGCTCGCTATCTGTCACTCTGACCCATTTCTCGTCGGCGCCGGCTTCCCAATTTTCCGTTACAACAGCGTCGCTAATCACGCGGGCGACGGCCTCTTCAGGCGTCTCCGCAGTAATTTCGCCGCTTGCGGTCGACAAATCGCCGGCCATCTCTTCGACGAAAAAGCTTTTGGACACGTGGTCCCTTCCTTGTTGGAGCTCGGTGGCTTGTCCCGTCTCCTTGGCATTGGCAACGGGCTTTTTCGCTCATGAAGTAATCCGCAACTTAGAGCTATCTACGCAGCTGCCGTTTCCGACCTCTGGCCGTCTCCGCTAAGAACGGCCGGCGCCTTCGTAGGGTGAATTCCTGAAAGCAGGCGCCGGGCCGAGATCCTGGGGAGTTAACCGGCGTCGGGCGGTTCTGTAAAAGAAACCCCGCTTTCGCGGGGTTCTTTCGTCAGTGGACTGCATTCTTTTTGGCGGCCGCCTTGCGCTGCCCTGACTTACCCTTTGAGGCAGAGTCTTTCGAGTGGGCTGACATCGCCGGTGCGGCACCGGCTTCCTTGGCAGCGGACGCTTTAACAGCGGCTTTCTTCGGAGCTGCATTCTTCGGCGCAGCAGCCTTTCTTGCACGCCCCTTTTTCGGCTCTTCCTTCGATGAGAAGATGCCGGTGATGCTTTCAATGATGGACATTGGCTGGCCCTCCGTTGAATTCGACAAACAATGCCGAGCGCCCAGAAATTGTTCCATGGGGCGGTACTCAACGTCGCCTCATTGGCTAGGCGGTTCGGGCCGGGCCAGCCCTGCCTTCATTGGGATCTGCTCAAGATCAACTATTGCAACGAATGCCGCGCCGCTGGCCGCGATGATCGGAACTTGCAGTTCACAACCATGCTCTGACGCCGGAGCGGCGGAAGGGCTGGGCGCCTTACCCAAATAGGCGAGTTTCCGCTCTTACAGAAGCGGGCGGCTTGGCTTCCTCGGTTCCGGCAAGCTGTTACAGGGATTTGCGGCCAACGCGGCTAAGCGCCAGTCTTTTTGGCACATCTCCCTTGCGAGTGACTCATTGCGATCATCATCAGCGGTCGCTCGACCTTTCTTCGCGGCAAGCAGATAGTCAGCTCTGTTCGTGCGGTAGTCTTCTTTTTTTGCAGTCATCGTTTCCTCCCGGATTCCGCAGGCATGCCCTCCTTCTGGCCTGACGGCGGAACACACTAGCTGCCGATATATCGCGGGAGTCCACCAATTGAGGATTGTGTAGAACGATATATCCGGGGCAGCGGCTCAATCATAGGCAATTGGCTGCGTAGCCTTCTGTCTAATGAAGCTGATATGCCGCCGATCTTGCTCCAACACGCTGCCGGCTACTTTTCGTCCGCTACGGAACCTTTCCGCCCACAACTGCTTCCCTGTGATTGCTGGGAGGATGATCAATGGCAAATCTGGGCAGATTGGCTGTGGCCATATTAGGCGTGCTCGCCTACCAAAATCGCGACAAGATCGGGGAATTGCTGCGCGGGAGTCGCGATCCGAACAATCCGCAGGGCGGCATACTGGACCAACTATCCAAAGGCGTTTCCGGGACAGCGCTAGGCGATATCGTCGAGCGATTCAGGAATGCGGGAGCCGGGTCTAAGGTGGATTCCTGGGTCAGCCCCGGCCCGAACCAACCCATCGAGCCGAAAGAGGTCGAGACGGCGATCGACGATGAAACGCTGACTTCGCTTTCAATGCAGACGGGCTTGTCCCGGGATGAACTGATCGCCAGGATAACGCGTGATTTGCCTGAGGCGATCAACAAGTTGACTCCGAATGGCGAAATGCCCGCTGCAGGCTCGGAGGACATTACTCTTCTTGATCGGGTGCCGCCACGTACCGGGGCCTAGCCGGCCATTAGTCGAGCTGTGTCGTCCGAACTGCCTCCGCCTCAGCGCACAGCCGTCCGCCAGGCGCCAAGCAGTGCTCACCAGAAGGGCGATTGCCATGTACTAGGGTCGCCCGGTATTCAAACCAGAACAACGTGTCGAGAAGGAAATCGACAGCACCGTAGCAGCCCGAGGGCGATTAGGCTGGAACACGAGGCGCATCTCGTAGTTCGGTGTCGGGCGGCCGATCCAACGTCCCTCAGATCGGCTCTCCATTCCTAGTGCCATGTCAGGCCCACCACTGTGCTCCGGTGGTGGGCTTTTCATTACAAAAAGGGCCACTTTTGTCCGCATTCGACGGGCGACGCCATAAGCTGACCATCCGCTTTCGGCCCCTTTGCAGACATCGATCGCTCGACGGGCCGGCTAGCACTTCCCGATGTAGAACCCACCCGTCGGCTTGTCGTCTTTCATCCAGATCAAGGCCTGGGACATGGAGTCGACCTGGTCGTCGTGCCTGCCGTTCGGAAAGGCAAGCACCTCAAGGATAAAGTTGTCCTTCCAGTGCGCGTCTTTCGGCAGGTAGACGCTGCCATTTTCAATCATCGCTGCTGCGCGGATCAAACGGGCCTCTTTGTCGATCCGAGCTTTTACCGGGGTGGTGGCGATGGCTTGGCTATCCAGATCCGCGATCAGGCTCGAACCTGAGCCTGCATCTTCGATCAGGACGATGTCCGGGTTGTGCTCATCGATGGATTGGCGGACGACCTTGACGAGGTCGGGGTAAGACGCTCGAATACGGACGAGGTCAAGGAGGTAGTACTTGGTATCGTCTTTCGCCCAGGTCGAGCCGACCGAATAGTCGCAACTCGGGTCGCCCTTCAGAGCGGTATCCCAGCTCTGCACGATCGTCATTGAACGACGATCGAACTGAGCCAGGTCGTAGTAGCGAAACCAAGCGCGTTTGACGAGGTTGCCATCCGCCGGGGCAGGGGACTGCTGGTATTGGGCGGAAAAGGTGAGCGACCCGAGATCGCGCTTAAGCCTGTCAAGCTCAGGCATTCCGAGCCGAGCGGGATGGAGCAGGTCACCGATCTTGCGCTCCTGCCAGCGACTTGCGCTCATTGGAATTCGGGCGTCCTCGTCGGCAATTGCGGAGAGATTGAGGTGATCCCAGCCGCCCGCCTCCAAAAGGACACCCGCCAGATCGTCGACATGGAGACGCTGCATGACAAGGATAACGGCGCCGGTGGCCGGGTTGTCGAAGCGCGACATCAAAGTCGTTCGGACCCATTCAGCGCACTTGTTGCGCGCCGTTTCGGAATGTGCATCCTCCGCCTTCAGGGGATCGTCGATGATGATGTCGCCGCCGCGGCCAGTCAGCTGACCGCCGTTGCGTCGAGGCGCGCAACTCGGCACAGCTCGCTTTCCAGCGTTGGAGATATTGGCTGGCTGGAACAGCTGTGCGCTCTGGCCAGCAGTTGAATGCGCCAAGCGCCTCGACACTGTCCGGAGCCTGATGGTACTGGGCAAGAATGGTCAGGGACTGGCTTGGGCGAACGGCGCTGCGGTTGTCGGAGAACCATGCTGCAGAATCGCGGGCGAGCCCCTGGCTGTCGGCGAGCCTGCTATAGCGTATGATGATATCCTCGCGATATCCGGCAATGGCGTCGCCGAAAGCGTTGTCGCCGGCAAAGGGCAGGTCCGTCTTCCAGCTTTTTGCAAAAAGTCCCAGACCACGCGGCGAGGGCCTCCACCATCGCCTCCTTGAGCCACTGGCAAGGAGGTGCCGGCTTGGCGTCCGCCTGCCAGTTGTTGGCTGTCACATGGCTGAGTTCATGGCCGAACTGGTAGGCAAGCTTCGACCAGTCCCGCTCGCCGATGTCGACGATGATCCATGCCATGCTGTTCCCATCAGGATGTAGCCATATGGAGGGCGGACCGGCGGTATGCTCCTCGACGCGGAGCTTTGTCGGTTGACGATCGGAGACGAGGCGGACACCGTCAAGACATGCATGGCGCATGCGCTCAAGGATCTAATCGGCGGAACGAGGGATCATGCGGCCCCAGTCGCCGGCGAGTTCGATAGGGGCGGAGAGGAGGGTACCAATGGTCGGCGATGAAATTCGCTGCAGCATCGGAGCGTCATTCCTGTCTGACCCAACGCGCAGGCGAGCCAGTGCGCCGGTTCGGGCCAGACCAGCCATGCCTTCATGGGACTTGCTCAAGATCATCCTTTGCAGCGAATGTCAGACCGACCGGCTGTGACGATCGGAATCTTCAGCTTACAAACCGCGCTATGACGCCGGAGCAGCGCAAGCGTTGGATGACTTGTCCGTAAGCGGCCCGACAATCTTGCCGTTTGGGTGTGCGGGTATGACTGCCGGGCCTTGAGCCTGCCGTTGTGAGCCAGCCGGCTCCGTCACCCATGTATCAGCATTTGCTAATGTTTACAACGCATGGCGTCGGGGTGACGCCGGAAAATGAGCGCCCGAAGGATCTCAGCAGGGGCGACCAGGCACGAAAAGCTTGAGCGCTGGAGGCAGAAGCCTACGCCTGCCAATCTGTCTAATACATACATGAGCCGCTGGTCGAAGGCTCGACTTCGACGAAGATAGGCGCCAAACGACCTTTTCAGTCCGAGCAGCGTGAAGCCCTTCGGCAGCCCAGCGAGCTTGCACTGCATTCCGCCTGACGAGGGACCGTCAAGTCAGGCGTAGACCTGCCTAAGAGAGGACTTACCGGTTTCCGAAACTGGCAGCGGGAAAGCCTCGACCTGTCCCCCGGTCTTGTCCAGGTACTGCATCAAAGCTGTGACCAGATGGTAGAAGATGCTCGCGGGGACCTCCGTCGCTACTGACCTTCCGCGCTCATCAATCCTGTCGATCCATAAGCCAAGTGGTGCGGGATCGATATGCCATCTGAAGAGCCGGGCAACGCGCGCTTCGATCTCGGGTTTCAAGTCAGGCCCGCCAATACCATCAAGCGCAACTGCCGCCTTGATCGCCTCGCACTGCGGCCAGCTTCGCGAAAGACGGTCGAGGGGCAGTCCGTGGCGCGAGACGGCTGCATAGGCCAGACCCGTGGCCCGGTTCAAACCGCTGGCAACCGCCGACGAATAGAGCTTTCTCGCAAACGCAACTAAGTCCTTCTGGCCGCTCGCCCGCGCGAAATCGACGAGGAGGAAGGCCCATTCGAAATGGTGGCCTGGTTCGGTCCACTGTCCCTCGTCTCCCGGCAACGGCAGCCAATCGACGTCGAAGCGTTCTCCAAGTGTCCAGCTCTCCTGGTCGAAGAAATGGCATCGAAAGAGATCGATGACGCGTGCCGCGCGACGCAGGTATGCGCGGTCGCCCGTGACGCCATGCCAGGCAAGGAAGGATTCCAGCATGTGCATGTGAGGGTTCGAGAGCCGCACCCCGCTCCAGACGGGGCTCTCGAGGAAGCCGTTCAGGCTGGCATCCTCGAGATGCGTGTCGATGAAATGAAATGTCTCTTGTGCAAGCCGTAGGGCATCCTGGTGGCCGCATCGATGAGCATGGGCAAGCGCCAGCAGCACACAGGCTTGGTCGTAGGCATCCTCCGCCGGATCAGCCACGCCGCCGTCGCATTTTAGGGTGCGTACCCAGCCGCCACGGTCGGTACGACCGCATTTCGCGATGAAGTCGATCCCGTGGTTGAGAAGTTTGTCGGCGGGCCCAGGCCAACCGCGTTCCTTGGCCACCGCGAAAGCGTAGATCTGACGTGCCATTGTCCGCATGCGTTTGGGCTTGCGTAGCGGCCTCGCATCAAAACCGAGCGACTCATGAAATCCGCCATACACATCGTCGACCCCTGCAGTGGACCATACCGGCAGTGTTTCGTCGAAAAGCCAGTGCTCGACGCGCTTGCGCCATGACCCACTGACGATGACCCGGTCTTCCGACGCCGTGAACTTGGTTTCGAGTCGTCCGCTCTTCTCCAACTGCTCGACAACCTTCTTGACGTTCTGGCTGTGGCTG
This sequence comes from Mesorhizobium sp. M2A.F.Ca.ET.037.01.1.1, assembly GCF_003998075.1. Classification (NCBI taxonomy): domain Bacteria; kingdom Pseudomonadati; phylum Pseudomonadota; class Alphaproteobacteria; order Hyphomicrobiales; family Phyllobacteriaceae; genus Mesorhizobium; species Mesorhizobium sp. M2A.F.Ca.ET.037.01.1.1. Next base: position 9,841 of record NZ_RZSA01000008.1, read on the forward strand.
ACGGGGGCAACAAATACCGCGTCCGGTGTTGCCACCACCGCCACATCCTTCATTCCGACGACGGTCAGCAGCCTGCCCTGGCTTCGAAGGTAGGACCTGCTGCAGTCCATCGCGACGACATCTCCCATCACAACGTTGCCGTCGCTGTCGACAGGGCTGGCTTCGAGCAGCGATTGCCACGATCCAAGATCATTCCAGCGGAAGGAGGCCGTAACCATCGCGATGTCGTGGGCACGCTCCATGACGGCGTAGTCGATCGAACTCGACGGGACAGCTGAGTAGAAGCTCCGTGGTAGGTAGATGCCTGAAACGTCGTCCCGTGCGGTCTTATAGGCCCGTTCGGCGCTGTCCCAGATATCTGGCCGGAACTCAAGAAATGCCTGCGCATCGTGTCCGCTCGAAACAGGAACAGGCCGGCGTTCCAATAGAACCTCCCCGAAGACGCATATTGGCGAGCTGTCTCGGCATCGGGCTTCTCGACAAAGCGCGCAACGGCGGCCACGCCGTCAGCATTTGCCGCAACCTCGATGTAGCCGTACCCGGTTTCCGGATGTGTCGGCTTGATGCCGAATATGACAAGGCGTCCTGACTCGGCCACAGGCCGGCCCATCTCGACGGTTTCCCAGAATTGCGCCTCGGTTGATATCTCATGATCGGAGGGGACCACGAGCACAAGCGCGTCGGAGCCATGCTCGAAGATCGTCTGCAGGGTTGCTATGGCGACTGCCGCGGCGGTGTTGCGGCCAACTGGCTCGAAAATCGGTCTGCCGCCGTCCTATCCGAGTGGACTGATGTCGGAGATGACGCGATCGGCATGCCGCTCGGACGCTATCAGGTAGATTGGGGTCTCACCTTCGGACCGGGCCTTGAGGCCGAACGGTCTTCGCAAGCATGGATCCGTCGCCGGAAATGTCGTGGAATTGCTTGGGATTGTCTTCGCGCGAGAGCGGCCATAGCCGTGAACCAACGCCCCCGCTCATGACAAAACATACGATCCGGCCCGGCATGGTCCAGTTCCTCTCAGAATGTTTGGCTGTAGGCGCCGACTTCTGGATTGCGGCGCAGGGCCATGGCATGGAGCTCGGCAGCACGCCTTTTGATGCAGGAGTGCCCGGTCCTCCAGTAGTCGCTCATGGAATTATTTTGCGCGAGAGCCGGGTCCGTCATGAAAAGCCCCGTCGGCGTCACGTCCATGACGAACGTAGATTTCGGATCCAGCGCGGAGATGTTCCGCGCCAGCATGACGCCAAACTTGTCTGCGAAAATCTCGCGGCCTCCATCGACGTCGCAATCGCGGTCGCCGTCGTCATCGAAGCCGAGCCCCATGCCGAGCGCCTGTACCACCATCAAATTGAACTCGGGCTCTTTCTCGGAGCCTGGATGCCCCAACCACCAACACGTGTCGCATTCCCGGAAGCCAGTGGCTTTGACGAGAGCGCTGGTTTCGAAGGCGAATATGTTCGACTTGGCTTGACCGACTAGGTTGAGCGTCACGTTTCCATCCGCAATTGCGCACGGAACGATCCTAGCACGCTGTGTAGCCTAAGCTCTCTTCATGAATTGGGGTAGTCCGAATGCCCCGGTTTGCCCCCATCCTATTGAAGCACCCCTGCGACGGCCGCAAGGATGTCTCGTGCGCTTTCTTAACGGTCTCGCAGCGCTTCGTGTTTGTATTTCGCCAGCGGCGAGAGAAAGTAGCCAATGATACTGCGCGCGCCAGTCTTGATCTCGATCGTCACCGCCATGCCCGGACTGAGCTTGACGAGCTTGTCGTCCACCTGCATGTACGCACGGTCAAGCGAAACGCGCGCGGCATATTCCAGTTCCTGACCCCTCGGCTCACTGTCGCTCTGCTCTGCGCCCGATGCGCGGTCGTTCGAACCGCTCTGCCTCTCGCGAGGTATGGCGTCCGGTGACACGCTGAGCACTTCTCCATGAAGAAGCCCGTAGCGGGTGAAGTTGAATGTGTCGACCTTGATTTCTGTCTTCTGTCCCGGGTGGACGAATCCGATATCTCGGTTGGAGAGCATGGCCTCGATTTCGAGATGGCTCTCGCTCGGAACCACCACGGCCAGCGGCTGAGCAGGCGTGACCACGCCTCCTATCGTGTGAACGGCGAGTTGTTGTACGACGCCGTCGACCGGCGCGGTCAATCGTTGGAACTTCGTGCGCTGCTCTGCCTTGGTCTCCTCCTGCTCGGCACTCTCAACCCTTTGGTCGGCTTTCGCGAGTGCGTCATAGGTCGCGCGCCGATACTCCGCGACGGTCTTTTCTCTCGTTTCCCTTAGCACCGCGATGGCTGCATCGGCTTCGCGCAGCCGGCTCTGCTGCAGGTTGAGATCCTGCTGAAGGCCGACCAACTCCTGATACTCGGAGAGATAGTCGACCTTCGAAGCAAGCGCGTTGTCGACGAGCTTTTTGCGAATATCGACTCGCTCCTGCAGCACCGGTGTTGTAGCCTGGAGCTTCGCGACGCTTGCCAAGGTCGTTGATCGTTCCGCTTCTCTCTGATTCTGCTGGCGCTCGATCTCCGCGAGCTTGGCGTTCTGTTCGGCGACCTGACTGATCAGAAACTGACGATGCATCTCGATGTCCACTGCGCTCGCGCCCTGCGGCGGCCGGAAGGCCGCAAGTGGATCCTCGGCGAGCGCGGCGCGCAGCCGGGCGACGTCGAGTTCGGCCGAAAGGAGATCACTTCTCTGGCGCTGCTGGTCGGCTTCCGTCATGGTCGGGTCGAGCTCGATCAGCACGTCACCGGCCTTCACGTTCTGTCCATCGCGTATATTGATGGCGCGGACAATGCCCGTCTCGAACGGCTGAATCAGCTTGGTGCGCCCGTCTGGCACGATCTTGCCCGTCGCCGTTGCGACGATATCGATGCTGCCTAACGACGCCCAAATCAGCGTGACGCAGAAGACTGCGACGATACTCGCCGCGATCGCGCGACCGATCGGCGACGGTGGCGTTTCGGTGATTTCGAGCGCTGCCGGCAGGAACGCTACTTCGTGCTCGTGGCGGCGAACTTGGGCTCTCGGAAATGGGACGATGTTTCGGCTAGCGGACTTCATGGATGCCAGCCTGCAGATAGTGGAGGTTTGCGTAACGCCCGTTCGAGCGGATCAGGTCATCATGGGTACCATCCTCGACGATACGGCCATGCTCTATCGTGATGATCCGGTTCGCGTGGCGCACGGTCGAGAGCCGATGAGCGATGACGAAGACGGTTCGGCCTGCAGAGATTCGTTTCATGTTCTGCTGAATGGCGCGCTCGCTTTCGTAGTCCAGGGCGCTGGTCGCCTCATCGAGGATAAGGATGCGCGGATCGGCAATGAGTGCCCGAGCGATTGCGACACGCTGGCGCTGCCCGCCGGAAAGACTGCTGCCGCGTTCGCCCACGATGGTGTCATATCCCTCCGGCAGCTCGAGGATGAAGTCGTGAGCGCCGGCCAGCGATGCCGCTGCAATGACGCGGTCCATCGGCATAGCCGGATCAGCGAGCGCGATGTTCTCGCGAATGGATCGGTTGAAGAGCACGTTCTCTTGCAAGACGACACCTATCTGGCGTCGAAGCCAGGTTAGGTCGACCATCGCCAGATCGACGCCATCGACCAGCACGCGTCCGCTCTCCGGCACATAGAGCCGCTGTATCAGCTTGGCGACGGTGCTCTTGCCTGACCCCGAGGAGCCCACGATGCCGATAACCTGACCGGGCTCGACGCTGAACGAGACATCGTGCAGCACCTCGGGGCCGTCGACCCGGTAGCGGAAAGTCGCATGCTCGAATGTCACCTGCCCGCGGATTGCCGGCAATGCGGCGCGGCCAGGATTGAAGCTTGGCTCGGGAATGGTGTTGAGGATATCGCCAAGGCGATCGATCGACAGGCGGGCCTGATGGAAATCCTGCCAGATCTGCGCGAGCCGCAGCACCGGCATGCTCACGCGCCCGGCCAGCATATTGAATGCGACGAGCTCGCCGACGGTCAGGTCGCCGCCGATCACGAGCTTGGCGCCGAAGTAAAGGGTTGCGGCGACGACCAGCTTGTTGATCATCTGCACCGCCTGGCTCGCAGTATTGTTCAGGCTGAGCACGCGGAAGCTTGCGGTCACATAGGCGGCGAGCTGCTCCTCCCAGCGGCGCTGCATCTGCGGCTCGACCGCCATGGCCTTCAGCGTCTCGACGCCCGTCACGGTCTCGACCAGAAAAGCTTGATTCTCCGAGCCGCGATCGAACTTCTCATCGAGGCGCCGGCGAAACAGCGGCGCAGCTCCCGCAGAAATGCCGATGTAGAATGGGAACGACGACAGGACGATCAGAGTCAACGGAGTTGTGTAATAGAACATCACCGCAAGGAAAACGACGGTGAAGACGAGATCAATGACAAGCGTGAGCGCCGAGCTCGTCAGGAACTGCCGGATATTCTCGAGCTCGCGGACGCGTGCGACTGAATCCCCGACGCGGCGTGTCTGGAAATATGCGATCGGCAACGCCATCAGGTGACGAAACAGCCGGGCGCCGAGCTCGACGTCGATGCGGTTCGTCGTGTGCGCGAACAGATAGACGCGCAGCGTGCCGAGAACAGTTTCGAAAACGGTCAGCGCGATAAGGCCCGCGACCAGGACGTCGAGCGTGCTCATGCTTCGATGCACGAGCACCTTGTCGATGACCACCTGGAAGAACAGGGGCGAGATGAGGGCAAAGACCTGAAGGAAGAATGACGCGATCAGCACTTCGCCGAGAAGATGGCGATATTTGTGGACCGCGCCGAGAAACCAGCCGATGTCAAACCGCCGGGACAGGTCCGTAAGGGCAGCGCGCCGGGTCATCAGGATGATATCGCCGTCCCAGATGGACTCAAGTTCGGCCTGGCTCATTGTAATGGGTTGCGGCGACGATGGGCGCTGAACGAGGAGCTTGTCGTCGACGACTTTGCCGAGGATCAGGAATCCACCGTCCCGAAGCACGGCGATTCCCGGCAGCGGAGTAACCGCAAGCCGATTCCAGCTCGTCCTCTGTGCCCGAGCCTTGAGTCCGAAATCTTTTGCACAGCGCAGCACTTCGGTAACGCCCACTCGCGCCGCGCCCATGCGATGCCGAATTTGGTCCGGCTCGGCCGCGATGCCATGGCAACGCAGCAATATCGCCAAGGCGACGAGCCTTGGGTCATCGCCGCACTCAGACGCAGTGCCCGCCGTCTGGGCGGCCTCATCGCGTCGATCGGCGAAACGAACACGCATCAAGGTACTGCTGGCGCGCCGTACCAGATCACGCCCACGGCCAATAAGGGCATGGAGCGCCCGCTGCGCGACGTTCTGTGATCCAGCCAAGATCAAACGGCCGTCCCACATTGCTTCGAATTCCGCTCGCGTGATCAGCTTCGCATTTGAAGAGGGTGGATGCAGCACAACCGCGCCTTTGTCGCTGACCTTTCCGAGAAGCAGAAATCCACCATCATGCAGTGAAGCGATGCCGGGCAACCGGATATCCGCAAGTTGTTTCCACTGTGTCTTGCGCGAACCGACCTTGAGCCCGAACTCGCGGGCGCAACGAAGCATCGCGCGGATGCCGATTGCACCGCCGCCGCCACAGCGATCGCGGATCTGGTCGGGCTTAACGTTCACGCCATGAAAGCGAAGGAACAGAGCCAGGGCTCGAAGTCCAAAGTCTGCGGCGTGGGCATTCTCGTTCTGCATCGCCATTCTGGCTTAACCCTTCGCGGATACGCGTCCGCGTTCGATGTTCCTTCTCAGATTCACAAACTTGACGGTGCCGCACCCAGGCGCTGGAGCCCCTGGGTGCGGAGGCGATCAATGTTGCGGTCTGGTCAGGTACGAGTCGTGATTCCAGTTGGTTCCATTCGACAAGGACGCCACGATCTGACCGTGATCGACGTGGCCAGAGTTGCCGGCCAGGTACTGGTTCAGCAGCGCAAAACTCTGGCTTGCGAGGGACGCTCTACTCGTGCCGGACGCAAGCGGATGATCCGCCATAGTAATGTTTTGCGACGCCAAGGTCTTAGCGGTGCCGGCGACCAAGTCCCTGTGCTCGTTCAGCCAAGCAAAGCGCCGGGTTGACAAGGACGCTAGCGACCTAGCGGGAGCATGCTCATGATCCGTCTGGGCGATCACCCGCGGCGAAGTCGTGGTGGCGGCAGGCCGAGGATCCGTTACGGCGATGGTCTGCGGCGAGGCTGTCGAGACGGCGCCTGTGGCCGGATCCTTCGCCGTTGCCGTCAGCGTGAGTGTCGCAACCGGATGAGCCGCGCCCCTGTAGTTCGATTGCAGCGTCAATCCGCTGTCGACCTGCGCGGCCGTCAAGGTGATACTCTTGCCACTGAACGTCTTGCCGTCGAGTTTGTCGGTGATCGTCTCGTACTTAGGCAAGCCCGTCACCATCACGGTCACGAGATCGTTGGGGTCGGTCGTTGTCACCTTGACCCCGAGGTCGACCGTACCGCCCAGCCCGTTCACGTCGAGCGTTGGGTCGGCGATGGTGAGGACCGGCGCGATCACTGACGGGGTGGTTGGTCTCGTTGGGGTGGTTGGAGTCGTCGAGGTCGTTGGGGTGGTTGGTGCTGTCGTAGGGGTCTGGATCGATGACGTCGTCGAGGGAGCGACGTTGGCACCCGTGACGGTGTCGCCGCTGCCCGCCTTCTGATAAAGCTGAACCCCGTCGATCTGCATTTGCATCGACGATGGGGTCGAACCATCCAGAGCCGTATGCCATCCGCTCGCGTTCGAATTCGCGACCCCCATGTTCATCATCAATTGCATCGGTTCATCCGGGATCGCGACCTGTGCGCTGGTCACTTGCGCCATTTGTTGCCCGTCCAGATACCAGGTGATCGATTCACCAGGCACCCAGTTGATGCCGTAGGTGTGGAAGCCGCCCGTGAGGTTGATGCCGCTGTCGATGGTGTCGCCGACCCACCCTGACGGTCCGTGGAGGTGCCAGGAGAAATTGTTGTCCGCCGGCCCAGAACCGGTAAATCCACCCTCCTGTATATCGAGCTCGAAATTGTCGCCGCTGCTGCCCGCGCCGTCGCCGGGCATCAGCCAGAGGCCTGGCCATGCGCCTCCGCCGCTCGGCGCCTTCATGCTGATCTGAAGGTAGCCGCCGTTGAATTCGAAGTTGCCGTAGCTGCTGACGGCGCCGGACGTGATCGGGAATGTCTGTGCCACCCCACCCTGATTTATGCCGCTGATGGGCTGTTTGATCGCCGTGAGATCCAAGGTCCCGTTGCTCACCGACACCTGGCTCGGCATATCATAGTCGGCATTATATGGGCCGCCCGGCGTGCTTCCTCCCGACCCATTGCTATTCCAGGCCCAGCCGTTGGCGGCATTGCTGGTGATATAGGTATGCCAATCGCTGTCGAGCGCCGTGCCGGAGAAGTTTTCCTCATAGACGAGGTCGCTCGAGGCAAAGCCTGTTGGTGCGGAAAGAGTCATTCCGTGATCCTTCTTGGGCGTTGAAAAAAATTCACTGCCGCGCATCGCCAAAGTGCGTGAGACGTCGCACGCGCAGCTAGGCAACGCGAACTGATTTCAAACTCGTAGCTGGGCTACGAGAACTGATTTCAAACTCGCATAGGCAACGCGACTGATTACAAAGTAGCGGAGATTTGGGTGTCTTCGCCCCAGACACTGATGTCGAGCGGGCTCAACGTTGATTTCACCATCGAAGACGAGTCTTGTCGACGGGAATGCTTGTCAGGTTCTCGCCCCTGAACCCGTGTACGGTGTCGCTGCCAACGCGCACAAGGCTTTCAACGATTTGAGCCGCAGCCGAATTGAAGTCGACCGCATGTCTCCCGGCGGGCGCGCCGCCGAGCTTGCTATTAAGTATAAGCACAGTAGTCCCTTAGTTCATTGCGTCTTTTTTGTTCTCATTCCGCCCGCACCCCTAAGTAAACACAGGCATTTCCGCATTTAAACTTGCTCAGACACCGTCTTGTACCTGCGTAAATTATTCGAAGACGATGTATATGACACAGGCGACCATACTACGATTTGCGGCGAGAATGAGGCTCGGCGGGTGATTGTTAACACATTCCTAATGTAACTTATTAACACGTTCTAATATGGAAAGTGATCAACGGACCGCGCCGGGGCACCCTCCCAGATGGCCTGCCACGATCGTATCTGTCGGTTTAAATGTTGCGGTCGCTTTGGGTGCCCGTTGGCTCGCGCGGGTCGTTCGCATTTGAGGTAGTCGAAAGGGATGGGTGGGATGTCTTGCGATGGCGCATCGCTGACGAGCCTTCGAGCCTGTTGTCGCACCCGGCCGGATGTTCGACCACCATTTGCGCGCCGATGTGCTTGGCCGAGCTCAGCCGTTAAGGCGTTGACCACGTTCCAGTCTCTATAAATGTCACTGCGTCACGTCGCTAGCCACGCAGCCGCAATGCCCGCGTCATCCGCTGGCTGGTATCGTGATCGAGCGCGGTCTCTACAGCGCCGCGCAGCCGTTCAATCGCAATGCCAAAGTGCCTGAATCGGGATCATATTATCAAGATCTGAGCAGCGCCAAGACGCGCAACCGCATCCAAGGGGAGAGTGCGAATGCTTGGGTACCTTGTTGAAATGGCTGGAGCGTGGCGCCACGGCGCGCATGCGCTTCGTCGCCGCGGGACGGCTCCGCGGATTGTCAGATTTGAACCGCGCAACGAGTCGCCAAAGCTCCACTTCGTGGCCATCTGCTAACAGCCTGGCCTGCTCTTTCGCCGCAACGTCGTCTATGCAGGTAAGGTTGATGCCGCCCTTGAACTGGCCGCGGTCGTCCAGAACGTAGAGCCGATAATGCTGCATCGCTTGTTCTCGATCAGGATTGCCAGCTCGTCTCGGCGCCAGCTGGATTTGCATTGAAGCCGCCAGCAGCGCTGCGCCGCTCTCGCCGATCGCTCCACTTTTGTGTACCCGCAAGACAAAGACGCTGCATGACGACATGCCCGAACATGGAATGTATGTCCTCCGCAATTTGCATGTCATTCACATTGACCCAAACCACATGTTGGGCGATCTGCCTGAGCGTTCCTCCGCCATATCCGCAAAGCCCTAGCGTAACTGCGGCATGATCATTGGCGTATCGAACGGCACGCAGAACGTTTTCCGAATTTCCGCTTCCCGAAATCGCGATGACCAAGTCGCCCTCGTTCAGGATGTTCTTTAGCTGCTCGACGAACACATCCTGGAAAGAAACATCGTTCGCGTATGCAAACGTAAGGCCCACATTGTCGATCAGCGTCCGGCCACGAAACGGGCGCTTCGTGGAAAGATAGATGCTCTTGTTCCAGTCCGTGATGAAATGCAGCGCCGTGAGCGAACTGCCACCATTTCCAAGCGTGATTATCTGCTTGCCATCCTCCTGTGCCTGCGCGACCAAGGCCACTGCATTATCGATGCTTTCGTGGTCCAATGAAGCCAGGACGATCTCGAGTTTCTTGAAATAGGCTTGAGCACTGCCGCCAAGATTTTTTATTGGGCGGGCTCCGATGTCGGTTGATTGAGTACTGCCGCCAAAATGCTTCATTGGATGGACTCCGATGTCGGTTGATAGTGAACGATGCGGCTCCCGGCGAAGTCGAACTTGACAGGGAAGTGCTTCAGGTCCCTAAGGGCCGCTTTGATTGCGTCGTGGCGATCGAGAGGTGCGAAGAACATGAGAAAACCTCCTGCACCTGCTCCCAGCAGCTTGCCGCCCGTGGCACCCGCCCGCATCGCGGTCTGGTACCAGTGATCGATTGCATCGTTCGTGATTTCCTCAGAGAGGCTCTTTTTTAAGAGCCAGTTCTCGTGGAGGATTTCGCCGAAGGCGTCGAGGTTGCATCGATGCAGCTCATCACGAAGCTGATAGGTGAGCCCGACCATCCGCCTGAGCGCTTTGCGCTTGTCCGGAGCTCTTGCGATGCACTCCGACTGTCGCACGAGAATGTCCGAAGCACTGCGCGTAATGCCGGTGTAGAACATGAGAACTTGCTTCTCGATCGAAGCGATGAAATCACGCGGGCATATGAGCGGTGACACCGAAACGCTGTCATCGCGGTGAAACTCGATGAGATTCAATCCGCCGAAGGCGGCGGCGTATTGATCCTGCCTTCCAATGGGCGCGCCACAAAGTTCGATCTCGATGCAACAACTATCGGCGCCGAGCTTTGCCTTCGAGACATATTGCCCCCGAAACGCGTTCAGCGCGTGCAGAAGGCCAACCGTAAAAGCGCTCGATGATCCAAGTCCGGTGCCCTTGGATGGAATATCGGCAATAGTCGTTATCTCAATGCCCCCGCATATCCCAAGGTATCCCATCGTCGCCTTGACAATCGGATGCTGGATATCCTCGACGCTGTCGACTTCTTCCGTTCTTGAATAAGCGATTCGAGTGCCGTTATCGAACTTGCGGTTCACATTCACGTAGACGTACTTGTCGATAGCAACGCTTAGGACGGCGCCGCCTTCCTCCCGATAGAAGGCAGGCAGATCGCTGCCACCTCCCACGAAGCTCACTCGAAGCGGCGTCTGACTGATGATCATCCGACGGCCTCAATCAGCTCGATCGCCCGCAATCGGACGCACTGGTTGGCGCTCGACCGCGATGCCAAAACGATTGGTGTCTCGTCCTCCTGGCGGGAACTATAGATACGCGCTGCAGCCTCCCGATCCACGCCTCGACGCGAGTATTCCCGCGTCACTCGGTGCCTCCTCAGCTCCTCATCGATATCAACGAAGAATGTGTGTGCACGACCCGGCAAAACCACATCGGACAGCGAAAGAGCGACGGCTCCTTCCACGACCAGGACGGTTTCCGGAGAAATGCTTACCTTTTCCGATCTTGGATGCGATACGCGGCTCAGCTTTTCGTAATAGGGCAGATCGAGCGTCTCGCGAGAACGAACGCCCACCAGGCGGCTTACAACCTTCCTAATCTCGTTCATGTCGTAGCGACCCATCACCGTTGCTTCGCGATCGGCGGCGGACCGTATCCAGCGATCAAGGGCAACGACTTGCGCATCAAAGCCGCGGCCGCGAAGTACCTCGGCGATAGCGCTGGAAAGGACGCTCTTTCCGCTTCGGGAGAGCCCTGCCACGAAACACACGTCACCCGGCTTAACATGCGCGATCAGATCGGATGCCGTGTCCACCAAGGTCGGATGAACGGTGAGAATGAACTTGGCAGCCTCGAACAAATCCGGGACGGTATAGTCGGGCATGACATGATACTTGCTGTCCAGCCCGCCCGCGCCCGTCTCGACCAGGATCGATCTGATGCCGGACCGTTTTGCGAGCGCGACGTCGGTAGAGGAATCGCCGATGACCCAGGATTGTCTGCGATCGATATTGAACGCCTCGACCGCCTCGTCGACCAACCCGGTGGCGGGCTTGCGGCATTCACAGTGGACCTTTAGCGCTTCCACCTCACCGGCAAAGCCGCGATCTGGATGGTGCGGGCAGTAATAGATGGCATCGACAAAAGCCCCCTGGCGGCCAAGCTCGGTCTCCATCTTGTTATGGATCATCCGCAAGTCTCGTACAGAGCAATCTCCTCTCGCCACAACGGGTTGGTTTGTGACGATGATTGTCCGGTATTCGGCCTGGTTGAAACAGGCGATCGCGGCCGCGGCCCCCTCGATCAGTTTGAAGCGTTCGGGACGATCGATATGCCCATCGTCGATATTGATGCACCCGTCCCTGTCCAAAAATACTGCTTTCTGCGGAGAAGCGAGTGAAGCTCGGGCTATGCGGCCGGAGGCAAGGTCGGCGCAGACCTTGTCAAGTCTCGCCGGGGTTCCCGCGTCCTTAATGTACTCAGGGCTGCTATAGCTTCTGATCTCCGCGCCGGCCCGAAGCATTTCAGGAAAGAGATCCTTGCCAAAATCGAGCGGAGTTGCCGCGGCGCGCCACGGGAACAAGGCTTGTCTTCGAATGTAGTAAAGAGCTGCGCTGACTTTGTTGGGATAAAAGCAACCGGGATCGTGTGGATATGGATGGAACGCGGTAACCACGCCATCTTCCGACGTCTCGATCAGATCGGAATCATGCGGGTGATCATTCGGATGGGTGAAAATAGTCGCGGCTGCTGCCTCGTGTCTTTCATGGAAGCACTTGAAGCGGGTGAGATCGACGTCGAGCATCGTGTCGCCGTAGATCGTGAGGAAGTCCTCGTCGAGCAGATGCAGAACGGACAGAACCGCCCCGGCAGTCCCGCGAGGCGCACCGTCATCTACGCAACGAACTTCAATCCCCCAATTCCCGCGCTGATTGCAAAAATCCACGATTTGCTCGGCTGCGTGGTTCACCAGGATCAAGATCCTCTCGATCCCGTGTTGCTTGGCTAGGAGGATTTGATGCTCGAGAAGTGGCTTGCCACCAATGTTGGCCAGCGACTTGGGCAGATCACCGATCCGGCCCCTGAGCCGTGTCCCCAGACCACCGGCAAGTACAACGGCCTGCATCACGGGTGTCCTTCCTGCCGTACGATTTCCACGACGGCTTTTCGGACAGCGTCGGCCGATCCAAGCTGGGGCCGCCAACCGAGTGCACGGAGCTTTGCTACGTCATAGGAAAACCGGGGAACATCCCCCGTCCAACCGCGATCTTCAAATCCGTATTCGATCCCCGCGCCCGGTGCGACAGCCTCGACAGTGGTTTCCGCTATGAAGCTGACGGTTACCCCTTTGTCCTCGGGGCCGATATTGTAGCAGCCAAGCCGTTCGGATGCGTTTGCACGCAGGTAGACGATCGCATCGATCAGATCATTGACGTGAAGATAGGCCTTCCGTTGCCGGCCCGATCCCAAAACGTTCAGCTTGTTTGGTGTGATCTTTAGCTTTCTGACGAAATCCAGAATGACGCCATGTGTTGCCGGAATGCCGATCACGTTCGGAAAGCGAAAGATCAAGGCCCGCCCCAACCAGTTCTCGACGGCCGCGCTGATTAGCGCTTCCGATGCTAGCTTCATGGCGCCGTAGTTGGAAATCGGCAGCAGCGGCCCGACATCCTCTCTGATCGGAGCCTCCCCCAAATCGCCGTACACGGCTGAGCTGGATGCAAAAGCAAGGAACGGAACTCCCGCCTCCCTCATTGAGTCCAACACGTTGAACGTCGTTAGAAAGGTATCGCGCAGATCGACAGAGGCATCGGTGATTCCTGCAGGAATGTCCGAATTGGCAGCCATGTGCCAGACTTCGGAAATCGGAATGCGACTGTGACAGTTCATAAAGCGGCTTCTCACCGCAGCCGCGTCTGAGAGATCCACTTTCTCAAAAATGAACCTCTCATGCGTAAGAAGCTCGTTCAGGTTTTCCCGAGAACCTCGCGACAGGTTGTCAAAGCCAAAGACCGAATATCCACGATCAATAAAGATCCGTGCAAGCCTGCTTCCTACAAAGCCGGCCACTCCCGATATGAAGATGGCGCGCGGTTCAACCAATCGGATTGCCCCTTAGCCTCTTGTGCGCAAGCTTTCGCGCCAAAGTCTTCCGGATTCTGCAATGACTTCCGTTTGCGAGCCTTCACCGCTGGACAGCCGCGAGTTCGACCGGGGCTCGGCATTAAGCTCTGCGCCCGTCTTTGAGGTCATGCGTCTCTTGCGTCTCTGTGAATCATTGCATGGTTTTCTTCGATCCGCGATTATTCCTCGGGGGTAGCCCCATTTTGCTGATCCGGACTGAATCGCATCGCGCCCGCTGTGGGGCGACGCTGCTGCGGATTCTGGCGGTCGTGCCGGCCGCACAATCTCGCCGTTTGCGTCTCTGTCGGATCGAACTGGCCCTCGACTAAGCATACCGACGCAATGTCCCGGATGAGGGGCGGTCGCCATCCACCGAGAAGCTCCGAAACTCGATACCGAGCTGCTTGAGCCGCTCTACGCCGGGAACCTCTCGCGCCGGGCGCACGAGCCCGAGGATGGAGTCGGATCGGAAGGGCAGGGGGACATGCACCGCCTCAGCTGCCTTGAGGGCGCCACTGACAAGCTGCCAGGGCACGGCGACGGCACGCAGTGTTCTGCCTTGCGATGCGGCGATCTCGTTCATGAGCCGTCGGAACGGCACCGGTTCGGGGTTGGCCAGCCCTACCGGTTCCGGCAGGGGCATGTCCGACTCGGCAATACGCACCATAGCGGCTGCCATGTCCGCCTCATGCACCATGAACTGATGGGATTGCGCCCCGATGAGAGGTGTAACCGGCAGCGTGGTGAGCTTGCGGAGCGCGCCTGCCATCCCGCCCCAACCGGGGCCGTACACTAGGCCGAGCCGGGTGGAGACAGCTCCCAGACTGCCCGCCGTGCGCTCGCAGGCCAGTTTCGCCTGACCGTACAACTGTTGGGTTCCCTTATAGGCGGACATCGAGGAGATAAAAATAACCCGGCGAACCCCTGCGGCGGCGACATTGCGGAGGAGGTGCTGCGAGCCTGACACATTGGTGCCCCACACATCGCCGGCGCTGACGAGGGTCAGGTCCCATGCACCGTGGATGAGCACATCCAGGTCGCTGAATGCGGCCCCTGACGGCGGGCGCTTGATCTCATATGGGCGCCACTCGGCGACGCTGGCGGCAGATTCGGAGGCCACCCGGTTCGGACGGGCGAAGGCGATGACCTTATGCCCTTGTTCGGCGAAGGCGGCGCGCAGGATGGTCCCGACATATCCGTTCGCTCCGGTGATACCGACCCGCATCGAACGCTCAAGCCGTCAGCTGCATCGCTTCGCGGGCGATGCGATGCGAATTGGCCATCACCGTCAGCGTAAAGGTGGTAGCCGGAACATTTGGGAAAACCGACCCGTCGATGAGATGGATCCGGTCCCAGCGCGCCAGCCGCCCAAGGCGGTCTGTCGTCGCACTCCCGGAATCCGGCTCATTGGCGTGAGGAAAGCTGCCGCCAAAGTGGTAGCTTTTGGCTCCGCCCGACCACAGCATCCGCGGCGTGACTGGCCACAAGTCAAGGTAAGGTGCCGCCCTGCGGATCCGGCTTATCACGTCAGGCAGCATTGGAGGCACGCATTTGCCCCTGACCTTGGCCTCGCTGAAGCCCTCCGAAGTGAGAGTGATCTGGGGGAGCTCGTCAGGAGCTGCTGCGGACAGCTGGGCGCTCACTCGGATCTTGGGTGACGCCCAGGACGGCAAGTAGCCCAGGCCTACCGTCAACCGGCTGAGCAGCCGATCGGTCGCGAAGGCGGCGGCGCGGTGTTTGAGGAAACCGGGAAGCGCATCGTAATATGCCTGAT
>NZ_RZSA01000900.1:0-2691 GCF_003998075.1 Mesorhizobium sp. M2A.F.Ca.ET.037.01.1.1
CTCGTACTCCACCGTGTCGCCGGTGCGATAATAGCCGCCAGCGATCGCCGGCGTTTCCGCCTGGTGGTAGCCGTCGAACCAGCGCAGCGGCGAGTTGGCGATGTCGACGGCAAGCACGCCCGGCTGGTTGGGGCCGAGCTCGTTGCCTTCATCGTCCAGCACCACCATGCGATAGCCCGGCATGGCGAAACCGGCCGAGCCCGCGCGTACCGGATGCCTGAGCCCGTGATGGTTGTTGACCATCATGCCGTTCTCGGTCTGGCCGTAATGGTCGTGGATCGGCGCGGCGAGATGGGCGTCGAACCAGCGGATCACTTCCGGGTTGAGCGGCTCGCCGGCGCTGCTCGCCACGCGCAGCTTTCCTTTGACGCGGGCCGCGGCCTCGGGCCCTTCCGCCATCAGCAGGCGGTAGGCCGTCGGCGAGCCGGCAAGGCTCGTGACGCCCAGCCGCTCGATGATGTCGTAGGTCGATTTGGCGTTGAAGGCGCCTTCGTAGAAGGTGGTGGCGATGCCGAGCAGCAAGGGCCCGGTGATGGCGTAGTAGAGCCCGTAGGCCCAGCCGGGATCGGCGATGTTCCAGAAGACGTCGTCGGGGCGAAGCCCGATCGCGTCGCGCATATAGGCGCCGAAGGCAAGAAGCGCGCTGAGCGGCACCGGCACGCCTTTCGGGTGCCCGGTGGTGCCGGAGGTCGACATCATCATGAACAGGTCCGAGCCCTTGCGCATCACCGGCTCGCAGTCGGGGGAGGCGGCGGCGAGCGCCGCGCGGAAATCGATGTCGCCTGCGGGCAGCGTCTCGCCGGGGGCGAGAATGGTCGCGATGCGCGGGCGGTTTTCCACCTCATCGAGCTTGCCGCGGTTGGCGGGGTTGGTCACCACCAGCTTCGCCTTGCTGTAGCTCAAGCGATGCTCGATCGCCTTCGGTCCGAAGGCGGTGAACAGCGGCTGATAGACGGCGCCGATCCGCCATGTGCCGAGGATCAGCGCTACAAGCTCGGGAATGCGTGGCAGCATGCCGGCCACGACATCGCCGGGGCCGACGCCGAGACTTTTGAGCAGGGTGCCGACACGGCCCGACATGTCGGCGAGGTCTTCGAAGGAATATTCGCGCAATTCGCCGCCGGCCGAGATCGCGCGCAGCGCCAGCCGGTTCTCGCCTGTATAGCGGCCGCAGCATTCGACATAGGCGTTGATGCCGGTCGCCGGATCGCCGTGAAGCCTGGCGATCTCGTCCTCGATGCGGAAGCGCTCGACGGCATCCTCATAGCGCGGCAGCGCCGCCGGCGTGTCGGTCATGGCAATCCTCCCTTGGCGGCGGTCATCTCCCATGATCGCCGCCAAGGGAGATTGCCCGAAAAGAGGGCGCTGGTCGATTGCGGCGAAAGTCGATGGACCTTGGCAAGCGAGTGAGGTCGCGCTCCACGGCGCCCCCTCTGTCCTGCCGAACATCTCCCCACAAGGGGGGAGATTGGCAGCTTCAGCGCCGGCCCTCCCTTACTACATCGGCGATTGGCGAAACCCGGCGCGACATCCGATCTCCCCCAAGTGGGGGAGATGTCCGGCAGGACAGAGGGGGGCGCGAAGGAATGCAAACCCTCTATGGCCGCCTACGCCGCGAGCTAAGGCAAGCGCAGCCCCTGCGCCTCCATATGCCGCTTCCAGCGGTTGCGCAGCTCTCCCGGCCGGCAGCCGATGCGCTCGTCGAGGAACTCCGCCGCGCTGACGCGGTCGGTGCGGAAATGGCGGAAATTCTGGCGCAGCTCGCACCAGGCGGCGAGCAGCCGCACCGTCTCGGCGTAGCCGATCATGGTCGGCCAGATCACGCGCTCGCTCTCGTCGCCCTGTTCGTTGCGGTAGCGGATCCGGATCTTGTGGCCCTTGCGGATCGAAGCCCGCGCCTTGGCGATATCCAGCCCGTCCGGCAGGCTCGCGCGGCTGAGCGGCGCGCCGACGGTTGGATTGCTGACGAAGGGGCGCAGCCGCTCGGGCACGACGGTGGCGATCTTGGCGATCAGGTCGCGCGCCGCGCCCGCCAGCACGGGGTCGCCCTTGTCGGCCACCCATTGCGCGCCGAGCACCGCCGCCTCCAGCTCGTCCGGCGTCAGCATCAGCGGCGGCATGTCGTAGTCGCGGTCGAGCACATAGCCGAGGCCGGCCTCGCCTCGGATCGGCACGCGCTGTCCGATGAGGTCGGCGATGTCGCGATAGACCGACCGGCGCGAGGTCTCGAGCTCCTCGGCGATCCGGCTGGCGGTGATCGGCCGGCTCGAGCGCCGCAGGATCTGGATGATCTGGAACAGTCTGTCGGCGCGGCGCAAGGCAAGTCTCCTGTTGCCACTATGCTGGCAGCAGGCCTGGTCCACAAGCCGGGGCAGGGCTCCTGAACGGGCGCGCCCAGCCGCGAAGATCTCTTCGTCGGCCAGCCGACGGAGAAGACCAGATGAATTTCGTTTCGACCCGCATCATCACCGCCGACGTCAAGCGGCTCGTCGCCTTCTACGAGACAGTCACGGGCATGAAGCTCACGCTCTACACCGAGGACTTCGCCGAGCTGGTCACGGAAGCGGGCACGCTGGCGATCGGCAGCACGCGCACGCTTGCGCTCTTCGGCGGCGACCACGTGGCAAGCCCGGCGGCAAATCGCACCGCCATCATCGAGTTCCGCGTGGCCGATGTCGATGAGGAATACCG
>NZ_RZSA01000901.1:0-2690 GCF_003998075.1 Mesorhizobium sp. M2A.F.Ca.ET.037.01.1.1
CGCCAAGCTGACGCCCGAACAGCTCGAAATCCTCGCTTCGGCGGACCGGCCGCATGGCCACCCCCCCGTTCCATGGGGCAATCCGCCGGATGCAGCCGGTCCCGGAGGTCTGCCTGATCACGGACAGCTCCCTCCACCCCTACCCCGGAGTGGCGAGCAACTCTGACCGGCTGCGCCGGCCGGCCCTCTGACCCACCCGTTCAAGGGCCGGCCGGTTCTCTTCTTGCAACTGAGATGCCTCGCACCGCCGCTGGATGCGCGAGGCGAGGAGAGCACCATGTGGGAAGCGCTGATGATGCTGCGCCTGATCGTGTCTGTTGCCCCGGGCCTGCGGGTCGGCCGGCAGGCTTCGCAGCCAGCCGCGGCGCCCACGTCGATCGAGGATGCGATCCGGTTGAACTTCGCAGGCTATCGGCTGTCGCTTCCGATCGCCTCGTCCAATGTCAAAAACGATGACCGCAAAATTGCGTAAAAGACATCTTCTTCTGCTGGCATTGCTGGTCGCGCTGGCCGCCGTCGCAGCGCTCAAGGCTTATGGCCGCGCCACGCCCGAGCCGGCGACGCAGACGCCTGCGCCGGCAGCGACGCTCACCGTTTCGGTGGAGAAGGTGGTCGCCCAGACGGTGACATCGTCGGTCAGCGCGACCGGCACGGTGGCTGCATGGCAGGAAGCGACGATCGGCGCCGAAGAGAGCGGCCTGCGCCTGACCGAAGTCCTGATGGCCGAGGGCGATCATGTGAAGGCCGGCGATGTCGTCGCGAGGTTGGATGACTCGCTCCTCAAGGCCCAGCTCGCCGAGCAGAAGGCAGCCGTCGCTCAGGCGCAGGCGACGCTCGACTCTGCGTTGTCGGCCGACGCGCGCGCCGACAGGCTGCTCGCCAGCAACGCCGTCAGCGCTGAAACCGCCGAGGACAAGGCGACCGCCGTCAAGACCGGCAAGGCCAGTGTCGACCAGGCAGAGGCCGCCGCTCAGCGGCTGCAGGCCCAGCTCGACAGGACGACCATCCGCGCCCCGTTCGACGGCATCGTCTCCAGCAAGCCGGCCGTGGCAGGCTCCATCGTCCAGGCCGGCACCGAGCTGATGAAGATCGTCCGTGACGGCAGGCTGGAGGTCGGTGTGCTTGTCCCTGAAAAGGACCTGGCGGCAATCTCGGCCGGTCAGCCGGCGAACATCGTCGACGCATCCGGCCGCGCCTTTTCCGGCAACATTTCCTCGATTGCGGAAACCGTCAATTCGACCACGCGCCTTGCCACCGTCTATGTCACCGTCGGCGAAGGCTCGGGCCTTAAGCCCGGCATGTTCGCCCGCGTCACGATCGAGACGGCGTCGTCCCGGCAACTGACCATCGCCGAAACGGCTTTGGTCTGGCATGACGGCAAGCCGGCCGTGTTCGTCGTCGACGATCAAGGCAAGGTCGGCGCGCATCCCGTTGCAACCGGCACGCGCCAGAACGGCCGGGTAGCCATCGAAAACGGCTTGTCGGAAAGCGACCGCGTCGTCGTCGCCGGCGCCGGCTTCCTGAACGACGGCAACCTCGTGCGCGTCGCCGCCGACGAGACGAAGGCTGCCGACGCCGCAAGCACGGCGGAGCCCGCACAATGAACGCCATCTCCTCGTGGTCGATCCGCAATCCGGTTCCGACCATCGTGCTGTTCCTGTCGCTCGGCATTGCCGGCGTCTACGGCTTCATGCAGCTGCGCACCAACAATATGCCCGACATCGACCTGCCGACCGTCACCGTCACGGTGGCGCAGCCGGGCGCGGCTCCGAGCGAAATGGAAGTCCAGGTCGCGCGCGTTATCGAGAACACGGTCGCGACCCTCGAAGGCGTCGACGACGTCTCGACCTCGATCAGCGAGGGCTCGTCCGTCACCGCCATCGAATTCACCCTCGGCACCGATCCCGAGACCGCCACCAACGATGTCCGCAACGCCGTCTCCGGCGTGCAGTCCAGCCTGCCGGCCGCGGCCCAGACGCCGGTCGTGGCCAAAGTCAACGCAACCGGCAATTCGGTGCTGACCTTCGTCGTCGAGGCGCCGACCATGTCGCCCGACGCGCTGAGCTGGTACATCGACAATGACGTCGCCAAGGTCCTGCTCGGTGTCGACGGCGTCTCCAAGATCACCCGTTCCGGCGGCGTCGACCGCGTCATCCGCGTCGAGCTCGACCCCGACCGGCTCGCCGCTCTCGGCATCAGCGCCGGCGACGTCAGCCAGACGCTGGCCTCCAACAACGTCAACCAGCCCGGCGGCCGCGCCAATATCGGCGGCCAGGAGCAGTCGGTGCGCACGCTCGCCAGCGCAACGACCGTCGAGGTGCTGGCCGATACCCGCATCGCGCTGAGCGGCGCCGGCGACGTCAAGCTGTCCGACCTCGGCACCGTCGTCGACAGCTGGGAAAAGCCGCGCCAGGCGGCCTATCTCGACGGCCGGCGGGTCGTCGCCTTCAATGTCTACAGATCGGTGGGCTCGAGCGAGATCGACGTGGTCAAGGCCGCCCGCGCCGCCATCGCCGACATGGGCGCCAAGACCACGGCGGCAAAATTCACAGAAGTAACCTCCTCGTCAGGCTTCGTCCAGGAAAGCTACGACGCCGCCTTCGAAGCCTTATGGCTCGGCGCCGTGCTCGCCATCGGCGTGGTCTGGCTGTTCCTGCGCGATATCAGGGCCACGCTGGTGTCGGCGGTGG
>NZ_RZSA01000902.1:0-2689 GCF_003998075.1 Mesorhizobium sp. M2A.F.Ca.ET.037.01.1.1
GTCTCCGGCCGATCGGCTGGAGATCGCAGTCCGGAGGCGCAAACATAACCAGCTCGGCTTTGCTGCCCAGCTTTGCATGATGCGATATCCGGGCAGGACTCTTGTGGCGAACGAAATACCGCCGCGGGCAATGCTCCATTATATCGCCGAGCAACTGGATGCCGATCCGGAAAGCTTCAGCTCCTATGCGAGGCGAGAGCCGACCCGGCTGGAACACGTCTCGCACCTCCTCGCCTATCTTGGGATGAGAACCGCGGCAGCTCCGGACCGGCGGGCCGCCTTGATGTCCGCAATCGAAACGGCGGCGACGACAGACAAGGGGTCTTCTATTGCCAAGGCAATCGTCACCACCATGCGGGAACGCAATGTGGTGCTTCCCACGCCGGACACCATAGAGCGGATCGGGCTGGCGGCACGCGCCATAGCGCGACGGCGCGCGGAAGCGGCGTTGATCTCCGGCTTTTCCGCTGAGCAGCTTCAAAGCCTCGACGATTTGCTGAAGGTGGATCCTGCAATCGCACAGACGCGGTTCCATTGGCTACGATCGGCTCCGGACGCACCCGGCGCCGGCAACCTGGTCGCGATGATGGAAAGGCTCTCCTTCATCCGCACCCTCGATATCGATCCCCGCCTGCAGGGCCGCATCCATTCCGGACGCTGGGACCAGATGATCCGGGAGGGCGCTGTCACGCCGGCCTGGCTTGCCGCTGATTTCAACGCCAGCCGTCGGCGCGCGACGATCGTCGCCCAGGTCATCAAGCTCGGCCACAAGCTGACCGACGACGCGGTCACCATGTTCATTAAGCTGATCGGCAGGCTCTTTTCCCAGGCCAACAATCGCAAGAAGCAGCGCCATGCCGAAACGCGTAAAGAAACGACGAAGGCGCTCCGGCTGTTTCTCGATACGATTTCCGCCCTTCAGGCCGCCAACGAGGGGTCGGTTCCGGTTGGGGGCGAAATGACACTCTAAGCGCTCATCTCAGGCGGAGGTCGCCTTATTTTCGTCGGCAAAGTATAGGCTAACCATAACCAGCCGGACAAGTTCGTTTTGCACTGTCGGGTCCGTCAACGCGCCACGGCGCGCGGCGTTATGAATCGCCCCATAGCATCGGAGAGGATCATCGCGGCTGTGTGGTCTGCCTTATTGCGCTGGCGATTCCGGCAGGTGGCGACGGCTTCCGCATAGTAGGCGATATATTCGACCTCAAATTCGCTGTTGGGATTTCTATAGTCGTCTGAGCTTGGCGCTTCATCGAGCAATACCTGATGCAGTCCGGGGTAGATGCTGTGATACGTTCTCGAAGGATGTGTTCAGCGAGGAGGACGCGACGCAAGGCCTTCGGCCTCTGCTCGAAAAGGTGTGGCGCTACTGCTCGATGAACGAAATCCGCGGCCGGACCGTGACTCTGAAGGTCAAATACGCGGATTTCCAGCAGATCACGCGGAGTCGCACCGCAGCTTCCCCGATCACCTGCCAGACAGATTTCGAACAGGTCGCAACCGGACTACTCGGGGCGATTTTTCCCACGAGGAAAGGCATCCGTCTGCTTGGAATCTCGTTGTCGTCGCTCGGCGACGAGGCCGACGATGACACGCAGCTCCGGTTCTATATTTGACGTGTGAAAGAGGAACCAGGCTGGAATCGAGCCGCGGTGGTGCGCCATTGTTTGATGGACCCCTTGGGTTGATATACCTTGTCGGCAACGATCGCTGCCTTCCTGACCGGATGATTTGATGAACGCACTTTCTGGACAGTTCGACCTGTTCGATCTTGACCCTGGCTACAGGGAAGCACTGCGGCGCATTGCGCCAGCTCGGCGCGCGCGGCAGCAACCCGACATTACGGCCAAAACTGACGATGATCTCGCTCAGCTGCTCGAAGACACGGGGCGGTTCAAGGTTTTGCGAAAGCTGGTGCCACGTCCGATCATCGATCGCGCTAGCAGCAAATTTCCGAGGCTTGCCGTCCTGCTCGATGTCGAAACCACCGGTCTTAATCATTCCCGCGACGAAGTGATCGAAATCGGTGCGGTCGCCTTCACCTATGACGATGCAGGGATGATCGGCGATGTCGTCGGCGTCTTCAGCGCGCTCCGGCAACCGTCGGGGCCGATACCGGCGGAAATCACTCGCCTGACCGGCATCACCGACGAGATGGTGGCGGGACAGACGATCGATTTCGTAGCCCTCGATGCACTTATTGAGCCTGCAGATCTCATCATCGCCCACAACGCCGGTTTCGACAGGCCATTTTGCGAGCGTCTGTCGCCATCTTTCATCCCAAAACCATGGGCCTGTTCGGTGACGGAAATCCGCTGGGCGGATCACGGCTTCGAAGGCAACAAACTCGGCTATCTGGTCGGACAATCGGGCCTGTTCCATGAGGGGCATCGCGCGACCGACGATTGCCATGCGCTGCTCGAAATTCTTGCCAGGCCGATTACCGGCGGCGTGACGCCATTCTCAGAGCTCCACGCCGCCAGTCAACGACTCCGGGTTCGGGTGTGGGCCGAGAACAGCCCCTTCGAGATGAAGGATCATCTGAAGGCGCGCGGATATCGATGGTCAGATGGCAGTGACGGTCGCCCGAAATCCTGGTGGGCGGAAATCGCCGAGGAGGAACTTGAGGACGAACTCCGATTTCTGCGCGGAGACATTTATCGTTGGCCCGAAGCGGAGCCGCTTATGC
>NZ_RZSA01000903.1:0-2684 GCF_003998075.1 Mesorhizobium sp. M2A.F.Ca.ET.037.01.1.1
CATGTGAAGTGCCCGCAATGCGGCCGCGACGCGCGACGCGAGACCGACACGATGGACACGTTCGTCGATTCGTCCTGGTATTTCGCCCGCTTCACCGCGCCCTGGGCCAATGAGCCGACCGAGCCGAAAGCGGCCGATGAATGGCTGGCGGTCGACCAGTATATCGGCGGCATCGAGCACGCGATCCTGCACCTGCTCTATTCGCGCTTCTTCACCCGCGCCATGCGCGAGACCGGTCACCTCAATCTCGCCGAGCCGTTCAAGGGCCTGTTCACGCAAGGCATGGTGGTGCACGAGACCTACCGTGTCGGCGGCCCGTCCAACAACGGGCGCTGGCTGTCGCCGAGCGAGGTCAGGCTCGAGGATGTCGGCGGCAAGCGCCTCGCCTTTGAGATCGCCACCGGCGAGGAGGCGACGATCGGCGCGCTGGAGAAGATGTCGAAATCGAAGAAGAATACGGTGAGCCCGGAAGAGATCACCGACGGCTACGGCGCCGACACGGCGCGCTGGTTCATGCTGTCGGACTCGCCGCCGGAGCGCGACGTCGAGTGGACAGACGATGGCGCGGCCGGCGCGCACCGTTTCGTGCAGCGCATCTGGCGACTGGTGCAGATCGCCGCCGAATCTCTGCCCGGCGTAAAGCCGGCAGCGGCGAAGGATGGCGATGCGGGCGCCGTGTCCAAGGCCGCGCACAAGATCCTGAGGGCGGTCGGCGAGGACATCGAGAAGCTCGGCTTCAACCGCGCGATCGCCCGCATCTATGAGCTTGCCAATGCGCTGGCGACGCCGCTCAACGACGTCGCCGAAGGCAAGGCCAATGCTGCGCTGAAGGGCGCCTGCCGCGAGGCGGTGGAGATCCTGGTGCACATCATCGCGCCGGTCATGCCGCATCTGGCGGAGGAATGCTGGGAGGCGCTGGGCGGGACCGAGATGGTCGCCGAGCGGCCGTGGCCGGTCTACGATCCGGCGCTGGTCGTCGACAACGAGATCGTGCTGCCGGTGCAGGTCAACGGCAAGAAGCGCGGGGATTTGACAATTGCCCGCGACGCGGATCAAGGTGCCGTCGAAAAAGCGGTGCTGGCTCTCGACTTCGTGCAAAAAGCACTGGAGGGTAAGGCTCCGCGCAAGGTGATCATCGTCCCGCAGAGGATCGTCAATGTCGTTGCCTGATCCGGTGAAGCCACAAGCGATCCGCCTGCGCGGCCGCCTGGCGGTCTGCGGCATGGTCGCCGCGCTTGCGCTGGTCTCGGCCTGCACCGTGCGGCCGCTCTATTCCAACCAGCCGCTGTCGCCCGGATCGCAGCTCAGCGCGTCCGCCGAGCTCGCCTCGATCTCGATCAAGCCGGTCAACACCCGCTATGCGCAGCAGGTGCGCAACAATCTGATCTTCGCTTTCGGGCAGGGCTCGGGCGAGCCGGCCTCGCCGGCCTACACGCTCGATCTCGGCGTCACCGAACTGGTCGAATCGGCGGCCATCGTGCAGGTGCAGACCCAGGAAGACGAGCCGACGGCGGGCACGGTCACGCTGACCGCCACCTATGTGCTCAGGGACACCGCGACCAACACGGTGATTGCCGTCGGCAAGCGCTCGATCCCGTCGTCCTTCGACCGGCCGCGCCAGGAATTCGCGGCCTATCGCGCCCAGATCGATGCCGAGAACCGCGCGGCGCGCGAGTTGGCCGATCTGCTGCGGCTGTCGATCGCGCAGGATCTGGCCAAGCACGGCAAGAAAGCCTAATTCCTCGCCGGGGATTGGCCGAAGCTTCCCCGACTTCGTCATCCCTGGGCGGAGCAGCCAAGAAGCGGCGTCGCGGAGACCCTGGGATCCATTCCGTTACCTCAACGCGAAGGTGCAGCGGAGCAGAATTCTGCGCCGTTGCGACGCTCGTATGTCACGGCATGGATCCTCGGGTCTGCGCCGCGTCGCTTCGCTCCTTGCTTCGCCCGTGGATGACGATCGCGATGGGCGCTCCGGCCAATCGCCAAGGCATGCGACCCACCAAGGTATAGACACTTTGCCAAGAAAAAAGGCCGGTCACCCGGCCTTTTTCTGGTCTGGCGAGATGTCGGTCTCAGCCGATCTTCTGGCCGGTCTTGGCCCAGTCGGCGAGGAAGGCGGCGAGGCCCCTGTCGGTCAGCGGATGATTGACAAGCGCCTTCAGCGTCGCCGGCGGCGCGGTGACGACATCGGCGCCGATCAGCGCCGCCTGCTTGACGTGATTCACCGTGCGCACCGAGGCGGTCAGGATCTCGGTCTTGAAATCGTAATTGTCGTAGATGGTGCGGATCTCGGAAATCAGCTCCATGCCGTCCGAGCCGGTGTCGTCAATGCGGCCGACGAAGGGCGAGATGAACGAAGCGCCGGCCTTGGCGGCGAGCAGCGCCTGGTTGGCCGAGAAGCACAGCGTCACGTTCACCATGCGCTTCATCTCGGTGCGGATGGTCTTGCAGGCCTTCAGCCCGTCCAGCGTCAGCGGCACCTTGATGCAGACATTCGGCGCGATCTTGGCCAGCACCTCGGCCTCGGCCATCATCTGATTGAATTCGGTCGCCACGACCTCGGCCGAGACCGGGCCTTCGACGATGTCGCAGATCTGCTTGGTGACTTCGGCGATCTTGCCGCCCGATTTCAGGATCAGCGACGGGTTGGTGGTGACGCCGTCGAGAAGCCCCAGATCGTGCAG
>NZ_RZSA01000904.1:0-2682 GCF_003998075.1 Mesorhizobium sp. M2A.F.Ca.ET.037.01.1.1
GCATGAATATCACGGTTGGTTACATTCCACCGGTTTGGTAGTGTCGACCCAAGCGCAGGGGATGATGCATGACCATCGACGACGACATAGCTCGGGTCGAGCAAAACATTCGCGAGATTGAGGCGCGAATAGAGCGCCAGCGCGGGACAATCACTCAGGCGGAGGAATCTGGCTTGCCGACGGAAGGGCCGCGCAACTTCTTATGGTTTCTGAGAGAGACGTTGAGCCTGAGCCGCGATCATCTGGCCCGGCTGATCACCGACCAAGCACTGGCTTCCCGCAATTCTGAAAATTCAACTGAGACACCGCGGCATGCGCGATAGCGAACTGACCGAGCGGCCCGGGAAGGGCTGGACGCCTCGGGCGAAAGGGCCAGGCGACCATGACATCGAAAAGGTTTGGTGGGCGGCCATTCGCCTCCACCATCCCAAGCTGAACACTACGACCTATTGGGATGGAAGCACGTTGGTCGGGCTCGATCATTGGGGCTACCGCGGCGAGAAGTGGTGCATGCGCAAGCCGCCGGCCGATCATCCGCCATTGCCCGAGGTCTACCGGCGCGAGCGAGAGCGCGCACAGCAGGAAGCGCTCGATCGAGTGCGCATTGCAGCCCAAGCCCGGATACTTGCCCAAATTCAGGCGAGCGGGAAGCGCCAGAGCACACCGGACGAGTTTCAGGTGTAGGACAGCGGCGAGAGGAAACGCGCGCTGGTGGCGGGGCCCTATGGATTGGCCTTCACCTTCTGCAGCCAGGTCCGAAGCTGATCACCGTTGATCAGTTCGAGCCGCTTCTGGCTGAGCAGCGGGCCGATATAGCGGTCTTGGGCAACCAGGGGAGGGAAGTCGGACGTCGTCAGAACATAGCCCTTCGAGACGTCGTTCTCGGAGAGGATCGCCAACGCTAAGCGCGCAATGGCGTCATAGTCGACCAACAGCCCTTCCTTGTATGCTTTCACGGATCCGATGATCTTGACCGTCCCCAACGTGTGCTTGGTGGCAATCACGTCGAGCCCATAATCATGGCTGGCCGGAGTCAGAATGACCTCGTCAAACCCGTCACGCTTGAACGCGCCGGCCACGAGCTCTTCCCATTGGCGAGAAGACAGCGCGTGGGCGTCCCACTTCCTTGTAAGGCTATCGACCACCACTTCCCAGACTGCGGCCGTGGAGCGCACAAGGGTGTCCTCAGCAGCCGACGTGTCCGGGATGATCAGGCAGGCGAAGATGATCTTGACGGTTGCCGCTCCGTCGATCTTGAGGGACAGCACGTCAGAGGCAGTGATCGATACGACTTCCGGTTCGGGTGTCTTCGGCATAGCCGATACTGCCCGGCAATGGACCAGCACTCAAGCCATGCCAGAGCGCTGGCCAGGGAAGCCCGCCAGAGGGCGATCGAGGCAAGAGCGGCGTAGGACAGCGGCCAGCAAGAAGCGCGCTGGTGGCCTGCTATCGGCGCCCGCGCCGGACATCCTCCACGGCATCGGCCGCGGCATTGTTCAGATGCTCGCAATCCATTTCAGCGCCCTTCAGAGAGCCCTTCGCCTGGAGCCGCTCTTTCAGCACCGGACAAGTGCTGGCCATGAAGCTTGGCAATTCGATCGAGAACCTATTCGATCCGGTAATCTGGACATTGGCGCTCAGCGAGCAATTCGGACACTTGACCCTCATGAGTCACCCTCGTCATCGCCCAGGTAAGCTTTCACAAAGCCATCATCCCTGTGCTTGACGCCTTCCTGAGAGGTGTGGTGCCACTTGATCTCCCACAGGGCGGTATTGGCAAGATGTTCCATGATGCGAACCCGATCAGCGGCAGACGGGAGTTGATTGATCAGGTCGTTGACCGCCTTCAGTCCGCCCCTCCGGCCGCCACCCTTCCGATAGGCCTGCACATAAATATCATCAGCCATGTTCACCCTCTCAAATAGCTATCCCTTGTTGCTGGCAAAGCATCATTACTGCAGTGGTTTCGTTGCTAGTGCCGCCCATGCCGGAAACCGCGAACACGCGCTGATCTGAGGTGTTCGTCGCCAAAACCCCGACAAATGGCGTCTGACCGGCATAGCCTCCATAGCTGTTCTTGGCGTTCACGTAGCCGCAGGCGCTCACGACGCCCTTGTCCGATATCGATCCGACGATGTTGCCAAACATCGCGCTGCCCGGGTCTTTCAAAGACTCCGTGACGTAGCGCTTCACGACCTCAACATCGCTGGCCGGCAAAGCATATGGCCGATAGGTTTCTGATGGTGCGGCCGGCGCTGGCGGGAAGCTTGCGGGCTGTGTCGGGGGGAATTGAGACTGTGGCGTTGACTGGCATCCGGCCAATATTGCCAGGCCGACAACAGTCGCAACGGCGCGCTTATTCATCCCCCAGCCCCTCCCACAAGGCGAAGTGAGCATCAGCTAATATTCAATATTTGGCAAGCGGGAGAGTTATAATACGTTTGCGGCCTTTACGGCTGCGACGAGGAACAGCATCAGAGATCCGATCGCCACGATGGGCGTAATCCAAAATGTGGCCTTTGCTACGATCTTCCTTGTCCCTTTCAAGGCAGGCTCTCGTCCTTCGCGCAAATCCGTCAGAAACCCCGCGTAGACGTTAGCGACGACGGAAAAATTGATCCAAGCCAGACCGCCGGCGACGAGAGTTGTCGCCACACCGTAGATCAGCAGAGGACCACCTGT
>NZ_RZSA01000905.1:0-2663 GCF_003998075.1 Mesorhizobium sp. M2A.F.Ca.ET.037.01.1.1
GATCTATGTGAACAAATAGGCCGTCTCATTTGCCGGTGGCGGCGTCCAGCCCGCCGCCGGCCGCCTTTCAATGATGCCGCCGAAACGGGAGGGCGGCTTGCCAAAAACAAACGAGAAGCAACAACCATGTGCGTGAAGTGCGACTACACCATTCATCGCGCCAGCCACCATTTCGGCTGGAACCGCGATTTCGAGCCGGCGCTGACCGCCAAGCCGGGTTCGACCATCCATTTCGAATGCCTCGATTCCTCCGGCGGACAGTTCGACGCGAACTCCACGGTGGCGGATGTCTCGACCATGGATTTCGGCAAGGTCAATCCGGTGACAGGACCCGTCTATGTCGAGGGCGCGATGCCGGGCGATGCGCTGAAGATCACGCTGCGCCATTTCGAGCCGTCGGGCCTCGGCTGGACCGCCAACATTCCGGGCTTCGGCCTGCTCGCCGACCAGTTCAAGGAGCCGGCGCTGCACATCTGGAAATATGATGCCGCCTCGATGGCGCCGGCGCTCTATGGTCCGGGCGGGCGCGTGCCGCTGAAACCCTTCGCCGGTACGATCGGCTTAGCCCCCGCCGAACCCGGCCTGCATTCTGTGGTGCCGCCGCGCCGCGTCGGCGGCAATCTCGACATCCGCGACCTTGCGGCCGGAACCACGCTCTACCTCCCGGTCGAGGTCGAGGGCGCGCTGTTCTCGATCGGCGACACCCACGCCGCTCAAGGGGATGGCGAGGTCTGCGGCACGGCCATCGAGAGCCGCATGGACGTCGAGGCGACGATCGAGCTGGTCAAGGATGCGCGGCTGGAGAGCCCGCGCTTCACCACGCCGGGGCCGGTGACCCGCCATCTCGACGAGGCGGGCTACGAGGTCACCACCGGCGTCGGACCGGACCTGATGACCGCGGCGCGCGAAAGTGTGAAGCGCATGGTCGATCTGCTCGCCGCCGACCATGGGCTGAAGCCGGTCGACGCCTACATGCTCTGCTCGGTCTGCGGTGACTTGCGCATCAGCGAGATCGTCGACATGCCGAACTGGGTCGTCTCGTTCTATTTTCCGAGGATTGTCTTCAATTGATGGCGGATGGTTCCGGGCGAGGAAGAGATGCTGTCCTGACCGTCGAGAGCCTGTCGGTGGACGCGCTGACGCCGCAAGGCGCCAGGCGCGTCATCGACGGCATCAGCTTTGCGCTGGCGCCGGGCGAGACGCTCTGCCTTGCCGGCGAGTCCGGCTCGGGCAAGTCGGTGACGGCGCTTTCGATCATGCGCCTGTTGCCGCGTGCCTCGCTGCGCATCGCCGGCGGCGACATCAGGCTCGAACGCCAGTCGCTTCCGCGCCTGCCGGAGCGCGCCATGCGCGACGTGCGCGGCGGCGAGATCGCGATGATCTTCCAGGAGCCGATGACGTCGCTCAACCCGGTACACTCAATCGGTGCGCAACTGACCGAGGCGATCCGCATCCACCAGGGCGCGGAAGGTTCAAGCGTCGAGCAGCGCGCTCGCGACATGCTGGATGTCGTGCATATCAGCGACCCGGCGCGGCGCATGAAACAATATCCGCACGAGCTCTCCGGCGGCATGCGCCAGCGCGTCATGATCGCCATGGCGCTGTCCTGCCGGCCGAAAGTGCTTCTGGCCGACGAGCCGACGACGGCGCTCGACGTGACGGTGCAGGCGCAGATCCTGAAGCTGATGCGGGAACTGAAACGGGAGTTCGGCACCGCCATCATCCTCATCACCCACGACATGGGCGTCGTCGCCGAGATGGCCGACCGGGTGGCCGTCATGCGCGATGGACGGATCGTCGAGGCGGGCCTCGTGCTCGACATCTTCGAGCGGCCGCAAGCCGACTACACGCGCGAACTGCTCGCCGCCGTGCCGCGCCTCGGCGCCTTCGCGGGAACCGACGCACCGCCCCGGGTCACGGCCACCTCCCGACCGCCGGTCCCAGACGGGGAAGCGCCCGTGCTTTCGGTGAAGAAGCTTGTCGTCGATTACGGCGCCTCCTCCAGCCTGTTCCGCCGCCGCGCCTCGGAAGCGCCGGCGGTGCAGGATGTCTCCTTCGAGATAAGGCCGGGCCGCACGCTCGGCCTCGTCGGCGAGAGCGGCTCCGGCAAGTCCACCACCGGCAAGGCCGTGCTCGGCCTTGTTCCTTTCGCCGGCTCGGTGATCATCGGCGGCACGTCCATTCACGGCCTCTCCGCGGCCGCGATGCGGCCGGTGCGCCGCGCCGCGCAGATGATCTTCCAGGACCCCTACGCCTCGCTCGACCCGCGCATGACAGTGGGAGCCGCCATCGCCGAGCCGCTCGTCATCCACGGCATCGGCAGCAGGGATGATCGGCGCGAACGCGTGGCCTCGCTTCTTGCGCGGGTCGGACTCGAAGCCGATCACGCCTCGCGCTATCCGCACGAATTTTCCGGCGGCCAGCGCCAGCGCATTTGCATCGCACGCGCCCTGGCGCTGGAACCGAAGCTGATCGTCGCCGACGAAAGCGTCGCCGCGCTCGACGTGTCAGTGCGCGCTCGCGTGCTCGACCTGATGCTGGAGCTGCAGGAGACGCTGGGCCTAGCCTATCTCTTCATCTCGCACGACATGGCGGTGGTCGAGCGCATGAGCCATGACGTCGCCGTTATGCGCGCCGGCCGTATCGTCGAAGCCGGCCCGCGC
>NZ_RZSA01000906.1:0-2651 GCF_003998075.1 Mesorhizobium sp. M2A.F.Ca.ET.037.01.1.1
GTGCACACCTCTCTGGCCAGCGAGATCGGGCTTCGCATCGTGCGCGGCGATTATCCGCCGGGCACCATCCTGCCCAATGAAGCGAAATGGTCGGAGACCTTCGACGTCAGCCGCTCGGCGGTGCGCGAGGCGATCAAGATGCTGATGGCGAAGAGCCTCCTGGCGTCGCGACCCAAGATCGGCAGTTGGGTCGAGCCGAAGGAACGCTGGAACCTTCTCGACCGCGACGTGCTCGCTTGGTACGCGACGTCGCCGGATCGCGAGGTGTTCCTGAGGACAGTGCAGGAATTCCGCCATATCATAGAGCCAGAGGCGACGGCCTTCGCGGCGATGCGGCGCACTGACGAGCAGATGGCCGAGATCAGCCAGGCCTGCCGCGAGATGGGCGAGGCCACCAACCTGCAGGAGCGAACCCGCGCCGACACGCGCTTCCATCTCGCAATCCTCAGGGCCTCGGGCAACGACCTCCTGGTGCCGCTGGGCGTGCTGATCGAATCCGCCTTCGACCATCTTTTCGCATACACGACGCGCGAGTTGGACGATCTGCAGCATGTCCAGAAGCTGCATGAGGCGATTGAGAGGAATATCCGCCTGAAGAGACCGGACGCGGCGCGCAACGCGGTCCGCAAGTTGTTGGCCAACACCGACGAAGTGATCCAATCGCGTTAGGGTCTGCCCCGACCTGGCAGATTTAATGCTGATCCTGCTTCTCTCGGCCGAAGGCGACGCGCAACTCATCCTTCGCCTTTTCCAGCACCTTCTTGCGCTCATCAGGCAGGTTCTTGCCGGCGCGGTTGATGTAGAAATTCAACATCGACATGGCGGATTGGAACGGCTCCGCCTTGCGACGGTCGCTGTGCTCGGCCGAGCGCTTCAGCGAGGCGGCGATCTTCCTGGCGTCGTCGGATTCAAAGACGTGCTCCTCGAGATCCAGCGCATCGCTGTGCTCGGTCACGTCGGCTGACCATTTCTTCTTTGCGGTCATGGCGAAACTCCTTGCCAGAGCGGTTCACCGGTTTGCCGCTGAACCGCTCCATCTCTTTGTTTCCAGCAATTCCGGACGGAAAACCGTTAGACACTTTTCCTGGAATTGCTCTGAGGCAAAACTCCAGGAAATGAGACGGGTTCCCGGTTCTGGTGCCACGGATTGGCCGGTCGTGGCGCTGCTCGGCCCGGCAAATGCGCCGATAGTGGAGGCCGAACCGCGGACTTCCGAGAACAGCGGACAGGAACGCCTTGACGACGATCTCCAGCAATGCAGCGCCCCCGGGCATAGACAGCGCTTATGCCTGGACGAGGCTGGCCATTTCCGTGTTGCTAGCGACCATTGGGGGTGTCGGCATGTGGGCGGTGGTCGTCGTTCTGCCGGCGGTCCAGGCCGAGTTTGGCGTCGATCGCGCGGCGGCGTCGATGCCTTACACCGCGACCATGGTTGGCTTCGCGGCCGGCAATGTGCTGGTCGGGCGCGCCATCGATCGTGTCGGTTACTGGATCCCGGCGCTTGTTTCCTCAACGGCGCTGGCTGCCTGCTTCCTGCTGGCGTCGCTCTCCGATTCAATCCTGCAGTTCACCTTCGCCCAAGGCTTGTTGATCGGGTTGGGGACATCGGCGATTTTCGGACCGCTGATCGCCGACATCTCGCACTGGTTCAATCGCCGGCGCGGCGTTGCGGTGGCCGCGGCTGCGTCCGGCAGCTATCTCGCCGGAACGGTCTGGCCGGCGATCATACCGCCGCTGATGCGGGCGGAGGGCTGGCGCTTCACCTATCTGGTAATCGGCATCGCGTGCCTGGCGACGATGGTGCCGCTGGTTCTGATGTTGCGCCGGCGTGCTCCGGTGGTCGTCGCAGGCTCGCCAGGCACGCGCCTGGTCCAGCCGATCGCATTGTCGCCGGCTGCACTTCAGATGCTGCTGGTGATAGCTGGTCTCGGCTGCTGCGTGGCGATGTCGATGCCGCAGGTGCATATCGTCGCCTATTGCCTGGACCTCGGCTATGGCGTCGCGCATGGCGCCGACATGCTCTCGATCATGATGGCCGCCGGCGTCGTCAGCCGCCTCGCTTCCGGCTTCGTCGCCGATCGGATCGGCGGGGTGAGGACCTTGCTGATCGGTTCGGTTCTGCAATGCCTGTCGTTGTTCTTTTACATTCCCTTCGACGGGCTCGCCTCGCTCTACATCGTCTCGCTGGTGTTCGGCTTGTCGCAAGGCGGCATCGTGCCTTGCTACGCGATCATCGTGCGGGAATACATGCCCGCCAAGGAGGCTGGCCAACGCGTGGGCATCGTCATCATGGCGACCATTTTCGGCATGGCTATCGGTGGCTGGATGTCGGGCTGGATCTACGACCTCACCGGTTCCTATTCGGCCGCCTTCCTGAACGGGATTGCCTGGAACCTGCTCAACATCCTGGTGATGCTTCTGGTGTTCTGGAAGGCAAGACGCAGCGTCATCGTCGTGGCCTGACGGGCTGGTGCCGGCGCTTTTGCAGGAAGACGCCTCGGCTTGACAACAAATCGCGGCTGCGCGACGCCAAGCCAAATGAACGCGGTACGGGCCTGCGAGATGGCGACACCAAGATCAATGGCATTGCGGGCGCGCAGCGGGCGGGATTTGCCGCACGGGGCTTGCCCTTGAGCAAGCCGCGCTCCCGC
>NZ_RZSA01000907.1:0-2644 GCF_003998075.1 Mesorhizobium sp. M2A.F.Ca.ET.037.01.1.1
GGGTGCGGCTCGGCATGTTCTGGAGCTGCTCGCGGGTCAGCGACAGCGGCTTCTCGACCAGCCCGGTGACCTCCAGGCGCCAGTCGGCGAAATTGTTGGCGAGCAGACCCTTGTAGGTGTCGTCATCGGGCGCCGTGACGCCATTCGGCCGCTGCGGCTGACGGATATCGGCCTCGGTGAATTCCGGCGCCAGCGCGTCGCGGCCTGCAAGAAAGCGCTGCGCGCGGTAAGTCAGACCGTTGGCGTTTTCGAGGAAGCTGCGCAGGCCGCCACCAATGCCGAGACCGCTGTCGAAGGCGTCGCAGCCCGATAATGCGATGCCTGACAGGCCGAGGCTGCTCGCGGTCAAGAATTTACGGCGGCTGATCTGGAATTTTGCCATCTCAGGCGCTCCTCTCGGTCGGCTGGTCGTGCTTTGCGGGCGGGTCGGTGCGGTACCAGCCGGTGATGATCGAGCGCAGCTCGTTGATCGGGCCGGCGGCCAGGATCATCAGGATGTGGACGATGAAGAAGAGGACGAGCAGCACCATGACGGCGAAATGGATGGTGCGCGCCGTCTGTCGGCCGCCAAGGATTTCGTTGAGCCATGGCAGCACCGAATCCATGCTTGGCGACATGGCGAGCCCGGTCACGATCATCAACGGCAGAGCCACGAACAGCACGCCGCCATAAGCCATCTTCTGCAGGGTGTTGTACTCACGGGTGTGGTGGAATTTCAGCTTCGCGTGGTCGACGATGTCGCGCGGCAGCTTGCGCATATCCGAGAGGCGAGGGGCGAGGTCTCGGCGGATGTGGCCGTTGACCAGGCCGGCGATCAGCCAGACGAGCAGCGTCGTGGTTAGGATCCAGGCGAAGAAGAAATGCACGACGCGGGCGGTGCCAAGGTCGTAATAGGAGGGAATGGTCGCCCAGGCCGGAAAGGCGCGGGGCGTTTCCTGTCCGGGCGGACCCGACCAGCCGAGCACGCCGGTAGTGTCGAAGCGGTGGCCGAGGATCGCGGTGAAACCGCGCGGACCGTTGGCGGTGTTTTCGGCGCCGATCTCGAGAATGGTGTTGTTGAACTCGAAACCGGACTGCTTGCCGAGATAAAGCTGCGGCCGCGCGTTGAAGATCTGCAGGCCGGAAAGCAGCATGAAGAACAGCGAGAAAGCCCACAGCCAATGGGTCAACCGCGTCCAGCGCGACTGCCGGTAGATGAGGGTGGTGTCCACTTCGTCCACCTTGGGGG
The DNA here is from genome assembly GCF_003998075.1 of Mesorhizobium sp. M2A.F.Ca.ET.037.01.1.1. Taxonomy (NCBI): domain Bacteria; kingdom Pseudomonadati; phylum Pseudomonadota; class Alphaproteobacteria; order Hyphomicrobiales; family Phyllobacteriaceae; genus Mesorhizobium; species Mesorhizobium sp. M2A.F.Ca.ET.037.01.1.1. Next base: position 1,229 of record NZ_RZSA01000907.1, read on the forward strand.
TGGATTGGTTGTTGGCAACAGCGTCCATCTTGCCTCCGGCCGCCTCAGGCAGGCGGCTTCTCAGGTCCTTGTCTTCCCTCAATACGTCGCCGCACAAGGCAATGTTTCATGCGATCACGGATTTATTACGGAGAGCCCAGGGTGACCGCGAGATTGACCGCCGCGGCAACGATCACCGTGTTGAAGAAAAAGCTCAGGATCGAGTGGACAAGCACGACAAGGCGCATTTGCGAGGTGGTTATGGCCGTGTCCGCCGTCTGCGCCGTCATGCCGATGACCGTCGCGAAATAGAGGAAGTCCCAACCTTCTGGTCTTTTGCCGCCGGGAAAATCGAGGCCGCCGACCGGCATTTTCTTCTGGGTTTTCTGATCGATCTCGCCTCCATCCTTCCAATAGACATGCGCATAGTGAAGCGACGCCATGGCGTGGATGGTGAACCAGCCGAGCGGGATCGACAGCATGGCGAAGGCAAGCTGCCAAGGGTGCGCCGCATCTTTCTGATTGATCAAAAGAAACAGCGAGACGATGGCCGCAACGACGACGAAGAACGTGACGGCGAAGATAAGCAGCACGGGCATGTCCGTCGCGCGCGCGTTCCTGCTGAGATAGCGGCCGGTGAGGCTCGGCATCAGCGCCAGCACCATGGCGATATAGCTCACGAAGAACACATTGGCGCCGATGGAGTAGGGGAGCGGTGCCTTGAGCAGAAGAGCCACCAGTAGGGCGACGATGCCGATCGCAAAGGCCAGTGCGAACTGCATGTGGCGATGCATCGGCGTCTTGAGGTCTTCACCCATGGGTCGGGTCCCTGAAGACGTTGGATCAATCCGGTGTGACGGATTTGAGCGCGCGCCGCAAGATGCGGTCGAGCTCGCCTAGAAACTGCGACCTGTCCTTTTGCGTGAAGGAGGCATTGAAGCCGCGGCTTTCGCCGGTCTCGCGCAGATGCTGCTTCAGATCGCGCATCGCCACCGCCATGCCGATGGTTTCCGGGGTGAACGGGCGTCCGGTCGGCCCCAGCACATGCGCGCCGAGCGCCACCGTGCGCGCGGCAAGCGGAATGTCGGCCGTCACCACGATGTCGTTCTCCCTGGCGTTCTCGACGATCCAGTCGTCCGCGGCATCGGCGCCTTTGGAGACGACGACATTGCGGATCATCGGATCGCGCGATGGGCGCAGGCCGCCATTGGAGACATAGGTGACGACAACCCCATGACGCTCGGCGACCTTCTCGACCTCGGCCTTGACCGGGCAGGCGTCGGCATCGACGTAGATCATGATTTCCCGAGCGATCGGCGACTCCTGGCGGCTATTTGTCTTCCGGCGCCAGTTCCACCAGCAACCGAGTGACGATCATGTCACGCAGCACGATGCCCTCCGGCACCCCGGCGGCGGTGATGGCCACGAGTCTGGCTG
>NZ_RZSA01000908.1:0-2643 GCF_003998075.1 Mesorhizobium sp. M2A.F.Ca.ET.037.01.1.1
GATCAGCCCCATGGCGATGACCGAGGCCGCCACCACGCCGGTGGTTGCGGCCAACAGCGCGCCGACGAAGATGACCGCATAGGCAAGGCCGCCGCGGATCGGCCCGAACAGCTGGCCGATCGTGTCGAGAAGGTCCTCGGCCATGCCGGATCGTTCGAGCACGATGCCCATGAAGGTGAAGAACGGTATCGCCAGCAGCGTGTCGTTGGACATCACCCTGGTGCCGTAGAAATTGTCCGGCAGCGCATGCAGCAGCGGCCAGGCGAGGTTGATCGACCCGCCGGAATAGGGCGAGACCAGCACGCCGATGAAGAAGAACAGCAGGCCGTTGGCGGCGAGCGAGAAGGCGACGGGGTAGCCGATCAAAAGGAAGATGATCAGCGAGGCGAACATGATCGGCGCCATGTTCTGCGCGATGAACTCGATCATGGGCGGACCTCGCCGGCGATGGCTTTGGCTTCCTCGGCCAGCGCCTCCGCCTCGAGCCTGGCCTGCTCATGCGCCGATATGAAGGGATTGGGATCGTCCATGTCGCCGCGCATGATGGCGATCTTCTTGATGATCTCGGAAACGCCTTGCAGGGCCAGCAGGAAGAAGCCGACGAGCAGGATGGCCTTGGCCGGCCAGACGATCAGGCCGCCGGCATTGGTCGACATCTCGCCGCTGTGGAAGGACAGCGACACATAAGGCACGAAATAGACCACCATCAGCACGACGAAAGGCATCAGGAAGAACAGGTGGCCGAGCAGGTCGATCCAGTGCTGCACGCGCCGCGAGAACATGCCGTAGACGATGTCGATGCGGATATGGTCGTTCTGCTTCAGCGTGTAGGCCGCGGCCAGCATGAAGGCGGCGCCGAACAGATACCACTGCAGTTCCAGCCAGGCATTGGACGAGGTGTCGAACACCTTGCGGATGACGGCATTGCCGGCGCTCACGAGGATCGCAAGCAGGATCAGCCAAGAAACCCAGCGGCCGATGAACTCGTTGATGCGGTCGATCGTCCTGGATAGAGCGAGAAGCCCTGCCATGCATATCCTCCCTCACAATGCGGCGCGCCCGATTCCCCCTCCGGTGTCGCGTCGCCTGGCCCAACGGTATGCAGTGCGTGGTCCGGCAGGTCAACATGGCAAAGCCGCGCCGAGCAGATCGATAAGCCGCGCAGAGGCGGAATGCCGCCGCCTGACGATGCGTCATGCAACCAAAGTCTGGGATGCTTGAAGCATGTCTCCCGAAAGTGGGAACCGGTTTCGGGATAAGGACATGCTAAATCCAAAACGTAAAGCGGATGAAGCGAATCTGAAAGATCGCGACGCGCTTTAGGCGATCTTGGCCTGGTCGCGCCCGGCGCCGATCAGCACCAGCATGGCGACGAGGAAGAGATAGATCCAGGCGTCGCGCCATTCGAGCGGGAAGTAGCCGGCCCAGAGCGATTCAGCCATGCCGAAGGCCGCGGCGCCAAGGGCCGCCCGAAGCGGCGACAGGTAGCCGCCGACCGCTGTCACGAACAGGATCTTCAGGCCGTAGACCAGCCCGGTGCCGAAGGAGATATTGCCGTAGTAGAGGCCGGCAAGCACCCCGGCCAGGGCCGCGCAGAAACCGCCGAACAGCACGGCGCGGCGGAACACCGCGCGCACATCGATCCCGCACATCGCCGCTGCTTTCGGATCGTCGGAGACGGCACGCCAGGCGCGGCCGAAGCGCGAATGCGAGAACAGCCAGGCCGCCAGCGCCACCAGCGCGACGACCCCCGCGCAGTCGAGCAGCTGGATGACGGTAAGCGTGACCTTGAACCCTTCACCTTCGGCGAAGACGACGGGATCGGCGAGCATCGGCGGCAGCCAGAGATCATGCGTGTCGGCGGCGATGCGGCTCGCCTCCGACAGGAAAATCAAGATGCCGAGCGTCGTCACCACGATGGCGTTGGGCGAGCGGTCGGCGAGCCTCTCGAACACGCTGCGCGACAGGACGTGGCTGATCAGCGCGGCGTAGAGCAGGGCCGCGGCGACGCCGAGCGCCACCGCGGCGGCGAGCGTCAGCCACAGCGCCTGATAGCCGAAGGCGGCGGTCAGGATCATCGTCTGGCCGCAAAAGGCGAACAGCGCGCCGTAGGCCAGGTTGGTGCGGTGCAGGATGCCGTTGGTCAGCACATAGCCGAAGGCGAGCAGCGCGTAGAGCGCGCCTGAATGCAGCCCGTTCAGCACCTGCTGGAAGAAATAGAGCATGCGGCATCCCCTACAGCGCCGCGCGCCCATCCGGCGCGCAAAGGACGCTGTAGCACTTTGATATTGCGCATGACCCTTTCCAAAAATCGTTCCGATTTTGGTATCATGCGCGGGCCGGATAATCCGGCCCACTCGGAAACTTGCACTCGGAATCTAACTTGTCAAACACGTTTTATAGGTTAGATTTTGATCATGACGGTATCCTGGACCCCGCACCGCTTCACCGGCGGCATCCTTGCGCTCGATACGGCGAACACCGTGGTGCTGCGCAACGATCCGCAAAAGTCCTTCGACCGTTTCGACGACCCGGCCGAGATCGCCCGCTTTGCCGAGGCGGCCAGCGGCTTCCGCGCGGCCGAGCTCGGCGGCCGGCGGCTGCGGGCGCCGGAGCCGGGTGAGATCAAACCGACCGTCATCT
>NZ_RZSA01000909.1:0-2642 GCF_003998075.1 Mesorhizobium sp. M2A.F.Ca.ET.037.01.1.1
GCCATCCTTCATCTGCGCGGGAAAAAGCTGCAGGTCGAAGGAGAGGCCGTAATCCTTCAGCCGCGCCACGTTCTTCCGCACTTTCGGGTCGATCACCTGATCGGCCGAGGCGGCAAAGCGGAAGGCGGGAGTCTCGTGCCAGTGCAGCTGCATGCGCACGCCGCGCAGCAGCTTGTATTTCATCAATCGGTCGATCTGCGGGCGCACGTCATCGACCGTCATATCGGCATAGCCGACGATGGCGTGTGGCCAACCGGTTTCTTGCGCCGTCTTCTGCAGGAAGGCGACTTCCTTCTCGAAATCCTCCTTGGCCCAGTTGGTCTGGACATAGACGGCCTTCTCGACGCCCGAGCCTTTCTGGTCCTCGAGGAACTCCGTGATCGCGTAATCGCGGCGGATCGGCTCGTAGGGGCCGAAGATGCGCGGCACCATCGGCCCGACCAGCCAGGGCTGATCCTTTTGGCGCCAGATGTGGAAATGCGCGTCGACGGCTTTCTGCATCACGATACCCTCTTCCAGATGGAATCGGCCGCCGGGGCGGGGCGGGCGAGCGACAGGATGAAATCGGTCAGACTCCCGATCGACGAGCCGTCGACCAGATCGTCAAGCACCGGCAGGATTGCCCGCAGCGCCGATGTCGCCGGGCGAAAACGCGCGTCGCCGGCGAGCGGCGTCGCCAGCGAAAGCCGGAAGGCGCGGGCGCCGAGGCGGCGCATGGCGATCTCCAGTTCGGCATGGCTGCCGCGTTCCAGCCCATCGGACAGCACGACGACGCAGGCGCCGCGCGCGAAGGCGGAAAAGCGCGGCACCGACAGGAAAGCGAGCAGCGTCGGGCCCATGCGAGTGCCGCCGTCCCAATCGTCGACAAGCGCCGCGGCGCGGGCGAGCGCCTGCCCGCGGTCGCGGATGCGCAGCGCCGAGGTGATACGGGTGAGCCGAGTGCCAATGGTGAAGACTTCGGCGCGGTCCGCGCCCTGCACGGCGGCGTGCGCGAGCTTGAGGTAATCGGCCGTGTGCAGCTTCATCGAGCCGGAGACATCGATGAGCAGGAGCAGTTTGCGCGGCACGGCCCGCCGGCGGCGCAGCAGCGGCGAGGGTATGTCGCCATCGGCGCTGACGATTTCCTTGAGCGAACGCCTGAGGTCGAGCGTGCCGCGCGAGCGGGTGCGGATCGTGCGGAAGGAGCGGCGGGCGGGCAGGGCGGATACGAGCTTGCGGCGGAACTGGCCCAGGCCATCGTCGTCGTGCTGGAAATCGCGGCTGCTCAGTTGTTCCAGCTCTGAGGAGAGCTCGCCGCCTTTTTCCTGGCGAGCGACCTGGTTCTCTTCCTCGCGCGCGCCGCGATCGTCCTTGACGCGGGTCTCGTCGTCCTCCTCGGCTTCGATCGAAGGCTTGGCGTCGCCGTAGAAATAGGCGCGGAAATGCGCCTCGAATTCGCCGCGGCGATCGGGCGAGGGCGCGAGTGTCGAAAGAGCCGCCTCGCGGATGTCGTTCATCGAGCGGGGGCCGAGCAGGGTTACCGCCTGCATAAAGCTGGAGATCTGTTCCGGGGCGATGGCGAAGGCGTGATCACGGAGCAAACGGGCGAAGCCGAGGAAAGGCGCGGCGGCAGGGCGCAGATTTTGCGGGCGCCTCATTCCTTCGCGCCCCCCTCTCCGGGCATCTCCCCCACAAGGGGGGAGATTGGCAGCTTGGGCGCGCCGCTCGATCCTGCGACGTCGGCGATTGGCGAAAGCCGACGCGACATCTGATCTCCCCCTAAGTGGGGGAGATGTCCGGCAGGACAGAGGGGGGCGCGGTCCCGCCAGCGTAGCTCACTAGCCCGGGAAGATGAGCCTAGCGCGCTGCGGTCGCCCATCACGCCAGCGCCTCCTCGACAATCCTCCCCAGTTCCGGCGTGATCGCCGACAAATCCTCCTCATCCTTGATCAGCACGCCGATGGCCCGCCGAAAGGCCTCCGGCCACGGGCTGCCGCCCTTTTCGAGGATGGTCGCGGCATTCGCCCATTCCACCGCTTCAGCGATGCCCGGCGGCTTTGCGAGAGGCCGCGCGCGGATCTCCTGCACGGCATTCGACACTGCGCGCGCCGTCGCCTCGGCAACGTCGCCCGAGCGCAGCATGATAATCTCGGCCTCGCGCCGGGCGTCGGGATAGCCGATCCAGTGGTAGACGCAGCGCCTGCGCAGCGCCTCGGCCAGCTCGCGGGTGCGGTTCGAAGTCAGGATGACGATCGGCTGCGTCGCTGCGCGGATGGTGCCGCGCTCGGGGATGCTGATCTGAAAGTCGGAGAGGAATTCCAGAAGCAGTGCTTCGAACTCGTGGTCCGAGCGGTCGATCTCGTCGACAAGCAATACACGCTCGACCGGCGCGCGCAGCACCTGCAGCAGCGGCCGGGCGATCAGGAAACGGTCGTCATAGATGTCGATCTCGTGCTCGCCGGCATGGCGGATGGCGAGCAGCTGGCGCTGGTAGTTCCATTCGTAAAGCGCATGCCCGGCGTCGATGCCTTCGTAGCATTGCAGCCGCACCAGTTCGCGGCCGAGCAATTCGGCGACCGCCTTCGCGGCCTCGGTCTTGCCGACGCCCGGCGCGCCTTCGAGCAGCAGCGGCTTGCTGAGCCGGATCGCCAGGAAGATAGCGG
>NZ_RZSA01000090.1:0-11324 GCF_003998075.1 Mesorhizobium sp. M2A.F.Ca.ET.037.01.1.1
AAGGACCATCCCTGCGGCTGGCTTGTCGACCTATGGGCGGGTCCGGCCGCCCGAAACCCTCGCGCCATCAGCTTTTTTCCCCGCCGCCTGCGGCGGCTTCCTCGCGCCGCTTCGCTCACAAAAAAGCTGCCCGCTCGGGTCCTTCACTGTCGCTGCGGCCCTGTCGGATTCAGGCGGTCCTGACGCGCCCATTACGGTGCGCCATCGCAGGGGATGGTCCCCGGCGAAACCACAAAAGGAGACTTCGAAATGACCGCGATCGGTTACGTCAACAAGCAGGAAAACGGCGCCTACAAGGGCCAGTTCAAGACGCTCAGCGTCCGCGCCGACATCGATATCGTCCCCAACCAGGCCAAGAGCGCCGATAACCATCCCGACTTCCGGGTGCTTACGCAAGGGGTCGAAGTCGGCGCTGGCTGGATCCGCACCGGCGAGACTTCCGGCAAGGATTATGTGAGCCTGTCGATTGCAGCGCCGGAGTTCGGACCGCGCAAGCTCTACGCCAATCTCGGCCGAGCCGCCGGCCAGGACGATCACGACACCTACGCCATCATCTGGAACCCGGCCGACTGACCGGCCGAGATAAGAGCCTCGCGCCGCAGCCCCGGCGCGGGGCTCATTCCCAGGAGTTCCACCCAAACCCCGTCCGCCCTAAAGGGCGGCGAAAACTCTCCCCCGACTCTTCGCCCGTCCCCGAGACGATCTCCCTCGCCCATCCTCGCCCTCGCTTGTCCGAAGCGAAACGAGGATCATCATGGACGACGAAAACGAACGCGCGGCCCGCGCGAAAAAGGGCAGCCCGTTTCTCAGCACAGCCCAAGCCGCCTTCTATATCGGGCTCTCCCAGCGCACGCTCGAAAAGATGCGGCTCAAGGGCGGCGGCCCGAAATTCCGCAAGCACGGCCGCTATGTCCGCTATCACATCGACGAACTCGACCATTGGTCGAAAGGACACCCGCAGCACTCCATCGCCGGCGATGGCAAGGCCGGTTCCGGCCAGGGCGGCACGGGAGGCCGTTCATGAGGCGGCGCCCTTCCATCCATCTGATCGGCAGCCGCCTGAGGCGTGTTCGAGCCCGTAAGACGGTCGCCTTGGCCGCGGCCGGTCTCGGTCTTTTGGGCTTCACGGCGCTGGGAAAGCCCGCCCCTTGGCTGGTCTGGAACGCCTCGGCCAGCGCGCCGATCGGCCTTTACCGCATCGCTGCGGGAGCGCTGGCGCGTGGCGATCTCGTGCTCGTGCGCCCGCCTGAATACGCGGCGTATCTCGCCGCCGAGCGCAGCTATCTGCCTCGCAATGTGCCGCTGGCAAAACGTCTTGCAGCGCTGCCGGACGATAATGTCTGCGCCTTCAATGACGCCATCATCATCGGCGGCGACATCGTCGCGCGCCGGCTCAAAATCGACGCCGAAGGCCGACCTTTGCCATGGTGGAACGGCTGCCGAGCGCTCGGGGATAACGAGGTTTTCCTGCTCGGCAGCGACAAAAACCGCTCCTTCGACAGCCGCTATTTCGGGCCTGTTCCCACTCAAAATGTCATCGGGAGGCTCGTACCACTATGGACCGAGTGACCCTCCTCTTGTTGGGCATGATCGCCATTGCGCCATGCGCCTGTTCCGCCTCGACCGGCGCTGAGCCGGTCGCCATCTCCCAAAGTCCGCAGCTGCGAAAGTGGCAGACGTTGGTATCGGAAGCAAGCCGGCGCTTCCATATTCCCCAAGCCTGGATCTATGCCGTCATGGCTGCCGAAAGCGGCGGCAAGACAATGCGCGGCGGCCGCCCCATCACCTCCCCCGCTGGCGCCATGGGCCTCATGCAGGTGATGCCCGGCACCTATGAAGAGATGCGGGTCGAACACGGCCTTGGGCCTAACCCCCACGATCCGCGCGACAATATCCTGGCCGGCACGGCCTATCTCAGTGCCATGTATGACCGCTTCGGATTTCCTGGCCTGTTTGGCGCCTACAATGCCGGTCCCGAGCGCTACGACGAGCATTTGAAGCGTGGCAAACCGCTGCCAGAAGAGACCGTCGAGTACCTCGACCAACTCAAGGCGGCCGGAGTTTCGGCGGCCGACATCGAGGCGTTCGAAAGCCAATCTGTCGCTCCAAAGGCGCAAATCGCTCCTCTCGGACGGTCGCTGTTCTTCATTCATGACGGTGTTCACTCAGGCGTGCGAAACGGCGATCTCTTCGTGCCGCTCGGCAAGGACGGCGCGCAGCCGAAGGAGCCGGTGCGTTAGCCATGGCGGACGGGGGCGCGTCTGGCGGGGCTGGGCGCGGAAGGCAAGATAAAGGTACCGCCTCCAGGAGGCGGTTAAATCTTTGTCTGCACATCGTTTTTCCGGGAGGCTGCCGCCGGTGCCAAGAGGGTTTGACGTGTAAGTGTCTGATTTTGCTTGATATGTCTGGGAGGCTCGCATTAAGGATGACGAGTTCAGGCCGAAGCTCGGCAAAATCGGGTCGCGCGGCTCGAAGGCCGGCAAACGCTATGCCGGCCAGGTTCGTGCGGCGATCAACCGGGCTGGCGGCCGGCCGCAACGCGGTGGTCGCTTCACAGGAAGCCGGACAGGGCGCGGCGGGGCGGCCGCCGCACTGCTGAAATCGCGCGACCGGTATGCCGCCTTCCGCCAGCGCCGGGTGATCGTCAAGGCGCGGGTCGTCAAGCTCGCCGGCAAGGGCGCGGACGGGGCGCGTGCCCATCTACGCTATCTTCAGCGCGACGGGGTCACCCGCGAAGGTGAACCTGGCGAGCTCTACGGCGCCGACAGCGGCCGCGTCGACGGCAAGGCGTTCATCGATCGCGCGGACGGCGACCGCCATCAGTTCCGCTTCATCGTCGCTGCCGAAGACGGCATCGAGTACGACGACCTCAAGGCGCTGACGCGGCGGCTCATGGCGCAGATGCAGGAAGACCTCGGCACGAAGCTCGACTGGGTCGCGGTCGATCATTTCAACACCGGCCACCCGCACAGCCACATCATCGTCCGTGGCAGGGACGACCGTGGCGAGAACCTGGTCATCGCGCGCGAATATATCTCATCTGGCATCCGCGAGCGGGCGGCCGAGCTGGTCAGCCTCGATCTCGGTCCGCGAACCGACCGCGAGATTGAGCTTCGCCTGCGCCGGGAAATGGAGCAGGAACGCTTCACCAGCATCGACCGTCGGCTGCTCAGCATGCGTGATGATGACGGCCTGGTCTCGCCGGGCGGTCCCGACGCCATTCGCCAGACGCTGCACCAGGGACGGCTGCGCAAGCTCGAGCGGATGGGTCTGGCCGCGGAGGTCGGCGCTGGCTCCTGGCGCCTCGACGATGAGCTCGAAGCCACGCTGCGCCGCACCGGCGAACGCGGCGACATCATCAAGACCATGCACCGCGAACTGACCGGCAAGGGGCTTGCCCGCAGGGCCGCCGACTGGGTGATCCACGATCGATCCGGCGAGCCCGTCCAGTCTCTCGTCGGTCGCGTTGTCGCGCGTGGACTGGCCGACGAGATCAATGACCGCCATTACATGATCGTCGACGCCGTCGACGGTAAGAGCCATTGGATCAACATCGGTAGAGGCGAGGCGATGGAAACGATGCCTAATGGCTGCATCGTGCGTGTCGCGCCAAGGAACACCGAGCCGAGGCAGGTCGATCGTACCATCGCCGAAATCGCCGCCGCGCATGGCGGCCGTTACGACGTCGATATGCACCTGAAGCATGACCCATCCGCCACCGAGAGCTTTGCGCGAACGCATGTGCGGCGGCTGGAGGCGATCCGCCGCGCGACCGGCGGCGTCGAGCGAGAGCCGAACGGCACCTGGCTCATCGCGCCGGACCATCTCGATCGCGTCGCGAATTATGAGGGCCAGCGGGCCAGGGCCGAGCCTGTCGTTGCCGACAAGCTCTCCTCAATGGCGCTGGAGCGACAGGTCAGCTTCAACGGCGCCACCTGGCTCGACCGGGAGCTGGTTGCCGATAGACCCGAGCCTTTGCACGGATCCGGCTTCGGCCGCGACGTGAGAGAGGCGCAAGCTCGCCGGCGGCAGTGGCTGATCGCGCAAGGCCTCGCGCATAAAGAACAGGATGGGATCGTCTATCGAGCCAACATGCTTTCGATCCTGCGCCAGCGAGAACTGAACCGTGTTGCTGGCCAACTGTCGGAGGAACTTGGCCTGCCCTATGCCGAAGCGCGATCCGGAGGACGAGTAGAGGGTACGCTCCGCCGCTCCGTCGAGCTTGCCAGCGGAAAATATGCCGTCGTTGAAAAGTCGCGCGAGTTCACGCTGGTGCCATGGCGGCCGGTGCTTGAGCGCCATGTGGGCAAGGAGGTCTCCGGTGTCGTAAGTGGGGAGGGGATTTCATGGACCGTCGGCCGGCAAAGGAGCGGACCTGGTGTTTCGTGAGATGGTGTACAGCTTTTTAGCCAGCGGCGCGGGCAGCCATGCGAGCCCGCGTAGACCTTATGGCCGCACGCCCGCAATCGGTCGCATGGACCTGCCAGGCGGGGCGGCTTTGGAGCGTTCGGACCCGACACGCTGCGTGAGTGGCCAGACTTCGAGCGCTCGAAGATGCGGACTGTTGTCTGCTGGCCGGCGTTATTCCGGCTGGCCTATGACCGCGGCGCAACAGTTCACCGCTGAAGTTGCCACGGGCGAACATCGACAAGAGAAAAAACACCATTGCGCGATACAAATCGCCGTTGAAAGCGTTTAGGTTGCATGCGCTTCGCCAAGTAAACGGATACCCCAGAAGAGAGCCATGACCACGGCCCGCCATATCGTGACGCTGCTTAAAAGCCACATTGCCGGCGACGAGGATCGTTTCCTCTCTATCGCGATGCAGCTTGCTGCGCATGAGGCACGTCAAGGCCATGGTAAGCTTGCTCAGGAGCTCAAGGATCTGGTCGACGCAGCCAAGAGCAGGGACGCCCGGATTGTCAAGAGCAGTCGGCCGGTTCCCCTTTTTCAGCCAAAGGGCGAGCTCGCAGGGCTCCTGCATGTGCGCTATCCGGACCTGCGACTGACCGACATGATTTTGCCGGACAGTCTGCGCTCGCGCCTGCACCGCGTGCTGGGAGAGCAGCGCCAACAAGCAAGCTTGCGCGAGCACGGGCTTGTTCCCCGTCGCAAACTGCTTCTGGTCGGCCCGCCAGGATCAGGCAAGACGATGACCGCATCGGCATTGGCCGGGGAGCTTCATCTGCCCCTTTTCACGATCGTCCTCGATGGTTTGATCACCAAGTTCATGGGAGAGACTGCCGGAAAGCTGCGGCTTGTTTTTGATGCAATGCAGGCGACGCGGGGCGTCTACTTCTTTGACGAATTCGATGCCATCGGCGCGCGTCGAGGCGAACGCCAGGATGTTGGCGAGATTCGGCGCGTGCTGAATTCGTTTCTGCAGTTTCTCGAGCAAGACGACAGCCACAGCCTGATTATTGCGGCAACAAATCATCCCGAGCTGCTCGACAGAGCTTTGTTCCGCCGTTTCGACGATGTCATCGAATACGCCGTGCCCGATCGGCCGATTATAGAGGCGCTGCTTCGGGCTCGACTCGACCGCTTCGACACCAGAGGGCTTGCCTGGAACGAGGCGATCTCTCAGGCAGAGAGACTGTCGCAGGCCGAGATCACGCGCGCGGCCGACGACGCTGCAAAAACCATCATATTGCGGGGGGGGAAGCGGATCACCTCGGAAGCGCTCATCGACGCTCTGAAGGAACGCCGGCAGGCGTCGCTGTTTGAGTAGCGACAGCACAGATCATAATGGCAGACGATTTTCCGCGCGACCGCGCCCATATCCACCTTCGCAACAACGGCATTCGGGAAGCCTATCGGCGGCCCAACCAACTTATACATGCACCGCCGCTGCCGGCGCGTGATCGGGCGTCGCATGCTGCGGCCTTGACGCAATCCATCGAACAAGCGGTCGAAAGTGCACGCCAGCAGATTGCGGCGCGTGACCCCCAGCTGTCGGTCGGCACGCCTGGCTTTTACCTCGCGATCGATCTGCCCATGTCCGGACGGGCGGCCCTCGACCAGTTGGCCGATCGTCGCCAGCACATGGAGCTGGTCGCCGTCCATGAGCCAACTCAACCCGGTGCTCCCATCACAGCGTCGGTGTTCCTGCCGCAAAGCGCGCAAGCCTATTATTTGCGGAAAGTCGAGGCGTATCGAGACGTTGATACTGACCGCGGCAGACCGCGCAACGAGCCGCTCGTCTCCCGCATGGAGACAGTCAGGCTGGCGACTGCACGATCGTTGTTTACCGACCACGACGACCTCTTCCCCCAGGCCGCTGACGAGCAGGTGTGGTGGGAAGTCTGGCTGCGCGACGGTCGCCGCGAGAACTTCGAGCACATTGCCGAAGCCCTGAACATCACTTTGCGCACGCATGCGGTTAGGTTTCCGGAGCGGGTGGTCATGCTGGCCCTCGCCAGCACGGCAATGCTCGACCGCATGATTGCGCACAGCGATGTCGTCGCCGAGCTGCGGCGCGCGAAGGATACGCCGTCCTTCTTCCTGGGCCTTGGCGGCGCGGAGCAAAGGGACTGGAGCGACGAGCTTCTCGGGCGCGTCAGACCGCCTCAATCCGATATTGCGGTCTGCATTCTCGACAGCGGCGTGCGTCGCACCCACCCGTTGATCGAACCCGCACTTGCCGTTTAAGACTGGCACACCGTCAAACCGGCATGGGGCAGCGACGACACACCTGCGTGGAGCGGCCACGGGACGCGAATGGCAGGTGTCGGCCTGTACGGTGATCTGGTCCCGCTCCTGGTCGGAGGCGATCCAGTTCCATTGCCCTTTCGGCTGGAGAGTGTTCGTATCCTTCCGCCAGAAGACGAGGCAAACGATCCAGAACTCTATGGCGCGATCACCGCGGAAGCGATCGCCCGCGCCGAGGTGCAGGCGCCGGAGCGCCGCCGCGCGATCGCAATGGCTGTGACAAGCGCCAGTCCGGCGCGTGGAAGGCCCACATCGTGGTCTGCCGCTATCGACCAACTCTGTTTCGAAGAGGAACAGCGACGCTTGATCGTTCTCTCTGCCGGCAACATCGGCGATGACCTCATGCCGGCCGAGCATTTGACGCGCAACGATCTGGAAGCAGTCGATGATCCTTCTCAGGCCTGGAATGCGCTGACGGTCGGCGCTTTCACAGAAAAGGTCGATATCATTGACACCGACTTTTCGGGCTACGCTCCGATCGCGCCGGTCGGCGAGCTCTCGCCGCGCAGTCGCACTTCGGTCGTTTGGGACAGGCAGTGGCCGGTGAAGCCCGAGGTCGTCTTCGAAGGCGGCAATCTCGCCCATGACGGTGTGTTGCCCGGCGAGCCGATCGACGATCTGCAGATATTGACCACTTTCTGTCGACCCGAACTGCGCCACTTCACCACCCTCGGAGATACGAGCGCGGCAACGGCCCATGCCGCACGGATGGCGGGACTAATTCTATCAGCGCGCCCCGAGCTGTGGCCTGAATCGGTTCGCGCCCTGATCGTCCACTCGGCCGAATGGACTCCGGCGATGCGCGCACGCATCGATGCGTGCAACGGAGCGAAGGGCGAGATCCAGGCGCTCGTGCGGCGCTATGGTTACGGCGTGCCAGATCTTGGGCGCGCGCTTCTGTCAACGGTGAACGACCTCACGCTTATCGTTGAAGATGAGCTTCAGCCTTTCCAGCGCGAGGGCGGCGCGGCTGCCAAAACGCGTGACATGAAGCTGCATCGCCTGCCTTGGCCGAAGGAGCAGCTCGCGGCGCTCGGCGCTGCCCAGGTCGAGCTCCGCGTCACGCTGTCCTATTTCATCGAACCCAACCCCGGTGAACGCGGATGGACCCGCCGGCATCGTTACGCGTCCCATGGTCTTCGGTTCAGAGTAAAGTCAGCGACCGAGACAGTCGACGAATTCCGAGCCCGCATCAATCAGGCCGCTCGGGACGAGGAGGAAGGGGCGCCTGCTGGAGGCGGAGAAGAGTGGCTGCTCGGCACCTTCCGCGATCGCGGCTCGTTGCACGCCGATTTCTGGTCGGGCAGCGCCGCCGATCTCGCCGAGCGTGACGCGATCGGCGTGTTCCCGGTCGGGGGCTGGTGGAAGGAGAAGCCTTACCTGGAACGCGTCGACGCTCTGGCTCGGTACGCCCTGATTGTGACGATTCGGGCGCCTGGGGTCGATGTTGACATCTTCACACCCGTCGAAGCAGCCCTGACTGTCGAGACGTCGGTCGAGACCTGATGCAGCACTGTCCAAACCGGCCAACAACGGAGGTTTGACCAGCCTCTGGTGCCATGGCGGCTGGTGCTGGATCATCACGTCGGCACGGGATCATGCGCGGAGGACGATAGGCCGGCAAAGGAGCGGGCCAAGCGTGTCATAATGGCGCCCATGGTCACGCCCACAAGCCGCGCCCCCTGCGTCTACGGAGAGGTGCGCGTCTGCTTAGGCGGCCGAGACATCGCTTACCTGATCAACGCGCTCCGTATTTGCGCCTGTAAGCGGCAATGAAATCGTCGTCGCTACAGATGCAGCGGCCGCTGGAGTCCTTGGCCTTCGGATCGTGCAAGTGAGAGCCAAGGGGGCGCAGAAGATTCACCCGAGTGCTCGTCGTCGGGCTCATGGGAAACCCCGCACTATGCTTGACCAAATCCGCGGCAAGCATAATCCCGGCAAGCACCGACTGAAAGGCCATCGGAACCACAGTTCGAACGCGGCGACTTCCTTCGCTAAGCTGGAACACCAGACCGCCGCAGATAGCCTGCTGATAAAAGGAGCGCAGGGGCTGGCCGACAAACGGGGCTAGCGGTTCAAACGGCACAGCCATCGCTGTAGCCACGCGAACTACAAAGTCGTTGGGAACTCCGGCATTTGTCTGCAGGAGCGTTTTCACCTGCTCGTGTGCTTCCGGTATTCCGAGTTCCTCGGCAATCAGCTGGTGCTCGTCCTTGGATTTTCCGGATGGCAGGTACATGCAACAAAGGCAAGCCTGGCCGTCATCGAAACCATGCCGGGAGATACCGAGATCGTGCTCCTGCATCCAAGCGTTTGCGATCCATCGCGGCAGTGCACCTTGGACAGCCAGACGGTCGGCGGCGGTGTCAAGCGCCACACCCACTTGGTCTAAGACCCAATTGCCCCGGCGCGCAACATATTCTGCCCACGTCAGAGGGTGCGCCTCGACCTCAAGGCCAGTCGATCTAAGGGCGGTGGCTGCAAGAACCGCCTTGGACATACCAATCTCCGCCTGGCCGGCCAATGCGTAGCGCTGCAGGTTTGAGAGTTCGATCGCTTCGTGATCGATTACATGCAGACGACCCTTGAGATCGGGTTGTCTCGCTAGCGCCCAAAGCGAGCCATGGCCTATCGCACCGAGCCCAACGAGGTGGGTTTCGCCAAGGTCGACTGGGAAGTCGATCGGGCCAGCCTCCCCGGCTTTGGTCTTGTCGTAGCTGCATAGCGAGAGGTCGATGGTTTCGTCCAACTCGGCGCCGGTCAACTGGGCGGCGAAGATAGTTCGAAAGACGTTGGCGGCGCCGAAGCAACTGGCGGCGCCAGCTCCAAAAGGCAGCAGACTTGGGCCAGAGCCCACCGGGTCCGTACGCGACAGCTTTGCCGCCCAACCGTCCGATCCCACGAAAAAGATCGGGCACCGGAGTGATGGGCGCGTTACCCCTGCAACGACGCAGACGGTGGCAGACTTGCCGGAACGCCGGATGCCGACTTTTGGATTGATCGACTTTGCCAAGCGCTCCAGCGCTTGGGCTTGAGAGCTCGCCGCGCTGTCCAGCGGGAGTATCGCCAGAACCGGGTAGAGCCTAGCGAGCAATCTCACCGCAAGATCTAGTGTCGCCTGGCCTTCGGCGCAGGAAGCGGCCTGATGGTCGAAGGCGACTGCCACGACCTGCTTTTCAAGAGCTGCTTTGAAGTCTCCCAGATGAAAATCGGCCAGGACCTGAGATGCCGCCGTGGCGGCACGATCGATGAAGTTAGCGAATGCCATTGTTCAACTCGATATCATGATCATTCGCGACAGTGCCGCGGGAGGGAGCGCATTCCATTTGGCCTTTTCGTCAAGCCGATAGGCGGCGACCCGAGCAAAATCGAAAGGCTCGCGGGCGAAATTCGGCACTACCAGCGACAGACACCCAACCGTGGTAGCAACCGCATAAGCGTCGTCCGTCGTCGAATGGTAGGCGCGGCCCGGATGGCTGTGAATCTGGGCCAAGAGTTTCAGGCCGCTTTTGTAGAGCCAGACATTGAGCCGGTGCAGTTCTTCGGCCGCAACGATCACGCAAACGCCATCGTTTGTCCGAATGTGACGCTGCGCCGGGATAACCGTCTCTGTTACGGCAAAGTGCCGGTCTTGCTGAACGCCGACCCAGAGCGCCATCCCCTCATTGCCTTCGCGACCAACTGAGCGCAGATGCCCATGCGTGGTCGAGATGCAGCCGCGCGGGAGAGTCACGATCGTTACATCTCTCAAACCAGTCATTCTTGTATCGCCTGAGGGGATACCACCATTCCTACGATTGCCGGTGGGAGTTGAATCTGCAACTGCTCTATAGGAATGATTCCGTACTTGATGATCTTGTCCAGGATGAAGGCCAAACAGCCTTCGCCAGAACCCCGATGAAGTAGCCATGGATCACCTGAATGGGCTGGATTGTCGTGGTATTCCCGGACGCCCGCCATGCACAGGAATGGTTCGTCCTCGGGACTGTTGGCCTGGATGAAGTCCGTCAGCGGCACGGCGTTCTGCTGGATGAGAGCTCCTATCATCTCCGGCGGCGTTCCGGGCAGCGGCGGACGTCTAAGCATTTTCAGGTATAGATCTTTCCGGGCAATCGGATGACGCGTAAACGGATCGACGAAGACCACGGACGGTGGTCTTAAGTCGTAGTCGGTGAAGTCGACCTCGCTCGCTGCGCTGATCACCCGTGGTTTTAACTTGAGGCTTGCGAAAATGAAGAAAGCGCGCGGAAAGGTCGCCTCGATCAAGAAGCAGCCCTGAGCCCGATAGACATCAGCATATGGCCGGAACCGGCCGATCTCCCGATCAAACTTCGCTCGGGAGACCTCCGGATCCACACTTTGGGGTTTAGGCACCTGCGACGCCCGCCTTCAGGCTGAGGAACAGGGTCACAGTATTCGGGAAACCGAAATCGCCAAGCTTCTTGTCGACGTCGAGCAAGTTGCCGGCCTCATCCTTCAATTCCCAATTCTCGGCTGGTTGGGCGACATTCTGCGTGTTCTCAAGGGCTTTGGTACGAATGACGTGAAGCGGCTGGTTGGGATTGGCTTCGACCTGCGTGGGCTGGCCGTTCACCACCATCGTGATCTCGATC
>NZ_RZSA01000910.1:0-2640 GCF_003998075.1 Mesorhizobium sp. M2A.F.Ca.ET.037.01.1.1
CTCTATAGGTTATAGATTACGAATGCAATCTAAAAAAGGAGATGATGATGCGCGTGAGTCGCAATCAGGCTGAGCAGAACCGGCAAACCGTGATCGATGTGGCCAGCCGGCTTTTTCGGGAGCATGGCTTCGACGGCATCGGCCTGAAGGATCTGATGGAGGGCGCCGGGCTAACCCAAGGTGCTTTTTACAAACAGTTCGCATCAAAGGAGGACCTGGCGGCGCAGGCGTCCAGGCGGGCGATGGAGAGCTCTGCCCACCGATGGGCGGAGGCAACTGCATCGAAACCCGAAGATCCAGTTGGTGCTGTGATCGAGTTCTACCTTAGTAGCGGGCATCGCGGAGAAAGGATGGACGGCTGCCCGGTTGTGGCGCTCGGTTCGGATGCCGCCAGGCAAGGCAGCGACGTCAAAGCGTCATTCGAAACGGGGATCAGGAAATACCTCGACCTGCTCGGCGGTTGGGTTGGCGATGCGCGCCAAGGGGATTCCCGCGACAAGGCCATGGCAATTCTCTCGACCATGGTCGGCGCGGTCATCCTTTCGAGGGCCGTCAATGACGAGGGGCTGTCGGAGCAATTCCTGCAAGCGGCCGCCGAGAGCATACGGGCGGGGCTGGCCGCTGGTCGCCAACGGGGATCGGCCCAATGACAATGGCTTCTCCAACCAAGGGACGACGGGCGTCTTGGCGCCACTGGCTGGAAGAATTGCGCCGGTTTGAGGAGGCGATCGACACCACCGAGCTGGATCTCCTCGAAAGGCGAGTCAGGGAAGCGCAAGTCTCGGAGTTGCGTGCAAGGGCGAGGCAGCAGTGATGCTCACATCTTCGATTGCGAGCTTTTCGGTCGTTTGCACGCCGAGCGGCGAAACGGTCATCCAGCTCGGCTGGCTGCCGGATCCGGGCCAGCCCCGAGCCACACCGGTTGGCACCGGAAGAGTGCTGGAATCGAAAGGAGAATAGATGCGGCGGATTGTTGTTACGGGCATGGGCGCGGTTACCCCCCTTGCCGCCAATGTCGAAAGGTCTTGGTCGCGCCTCCTGGCCGGCCGCTCGGGCATCCGGAGGCTGGCCGACGAGATTGTTGGAGATTTGCCCGCGAAGGTTGGCGGCGTGGTTCCTCTCCGGGAGGAAGACCCGGAAGCCGGCCTCGATGCGAATGCCTTCGTGGCTCCAAAGGATCAGCGAAGAATCGATCGCTTCATTCTCTTCGCGCTGGCTGCGGCGGAAGAAGCGCTTGCCCAGTCTAGGTGGAAGCCGGCCTCGGAAAACGAGCGGGCTCGCACCGCGACGATCATTGCTTCAGGCGTCGGCGGGTTCCCCGCCATCACCGAGGCGGTGCGCACGGTCGATCAACGCGGCGTCCGGCGTCTTTCACCGTTCACGGTGCCGTCTTTCCTGGTGAATCTCGCTGCGGGCCACATCTCGATCCGCCACGGCTTCAAGGGCCACATCGGAGCACCGGTGACGGCGTGCGCTGCCGGCATCCAGGCGATCGGCGATGCGGCCCGTATCATCCGCGCCGATGAAGCCGACATAGCCGTGTGCGGAGGCACGGAAGCATGCATGAACACCGTCAGTCTCGGCGGTTTTGCAGCCGCACGCTCGCTCTCGACATCCTTCAACCACCGCCCCGACCAGGCCTCCCGTCCATTCGACATGTCGCGGGACGGCTTCGTCATGGGCGAAGGCGCTGGCATCCTCGTCATCGAGGAATTGAGCCATGCGCTGGCGCGCGGCGCGGAGCCGCTCGCTGAGGTCGTTGGCTATGGCACGACGGCAGACGCCCATCACGTTACTTCCGGCCCCGAGGATGGCGATGGCGCGCGGCGCGCCATGGAGATCGCGATTGCCCAAGCAGGCATTTCCCCCCGCGAGATCCGCCACCTCAACGCGCACGCGACCTCCACGCCGGTGGGCGACCTGGGCGAAATCGAAGCGATCAAAAGCGTCTTCGGCGCGGATTTCTCGATCGCCGTCAGCGGAACCAAGTCGGCGACCGGACACCTGCTCGGGGCGGCCGGCGGGCTTGGCGCGATCTTCACGATCCTGGCGCTCAGGGATCAGGTGGCACCGCCGACTCTCAATCTGAGTGCGCCCGATCCGGCGGCCGACGGAATAGACTTCGTGGCAAACGAGGTCCGGCCGATGGAGATGGACTACGCGATCGCCAACGGTTTCGGCTTCGGAGGCGTCAATGCCAGCGTGCTGTTCCGGCGCTGGGACGGAGACGGCGCGAACGGTCGAGCCGCTCCCGACTGACGCTTTCGCTCCAGACTTCTCGCTGCTCCAATCCAACCCCAAGAAAGTGATCTCCATGAATAAGACCAATCCTGGCGTCGCCATCGCCACAGGGGCATCCTCCGGCATCGGGCAAGTGACAGCCAAGGCCCTGCAGAATGCGGGCTTTCGCGTGTTCGGAACCAGCCGTCGCGCGGTCTCCAAGAAATCCGACGGCATCACCATGCTGACCTGCGACGTGACCGACGACGCGTCCGTCGCGAAGCTGGTCGACGAGGTGCTGGCCGAGGCCGGGCGCATCGACCTGCTCGTCAACAATGCCGGCATGGGCCTGCTTGGCGGCGCGGAGGAGTCCTCGACCACCCAGGCTCAAGCGCTGTTCGACGTGAATGTCTTCGGCGT
>NZ_RZSA01000911.1:0-2632 GCF_003998075.1 Mesorhizobium sp. M2A.F.Ca.ET.037.01.1.1
AGCCGGAAGGCTGCCCGACGGCGAGCAGCAACGAGCCGGTGAAGCCGAAATGGTCCTCGACGCTCAGCATGCCGTCTGCTTCGAGCGTCGTGCGGCCAGGCAGCGTCGCGGCAAGCGACTTGACCGACCAGCCCCCTTCGACCGGCTCGGCCGACAGCCGCACGTCGCGCACCGTCGTGTCGCCCGCCACCACCGCCGGCAACCGCACCTCGAGCGTGCCCGGTATCGTCGGCTTCGGCATGTGCTGCAGCGTCTGCTCGAAAGCCGCGATGCGCTGATCGAGTGTGAAACCCGAACCGGCGGCTCCGCCGACGGCCTCGTCGAACTGAACCTGCGCGCCGCTGGCCTCCACGGCGAAATGCGGCTTCAGGCCGAGATCGACGGAGGCTTTGCCGTCGGCGGTATAGGGATTGTCGAGCGGCCCGGTCTCGAAGCGGAACTCGTCGACATTGAGCTTCTGGTGGTCGAGCGCGAACTTGCCGTTCAGCCGAAAGCCCGGGTCGGGCTTGCCGGTGCTGATCTTGACCGGCTGGCCGTCATTGCCACGCAGCTCGGCCGAGTTCTTGTCCGCGCCCGATATCTTGAACTGGCCGGAATAGACCGCGGCGCCCTTGACGATGCCGGCATTGCCGTCGGTCTCGATGATCAGCGGATAGGCACCGGGATCGGCTTTGAGCCTGAGCCGCATCTGGCCGTCGGCCTCGACCTTGCCGGTCGAGGCCGAGACGTCCGCGCGCAGGCCGTCGAAGCGCAGCGTTCCGTCCATGCGCCATGGACCGGTGAGCGCCTTGGCCGAAATCGTCGAGTTGATCTCGGAGACCAGATGGCTGCGTCCGCCGGCGGCATGGCGCAACTCGATCTGTCCCTCGGTCACCGTCAGCTTCTCGATGGCGATCTGACCCGGATCGAACGGCGTCGAAGGCCGGATCGCCCAATCGACGGTGCCGTCGCCGGCGACATTAATGATAGCCCTGGGGTGCACCAGCCGCATGTCGAAGATCAGCACCTCGCCGCGCAGGAAGGGGGCAAGCTCCGCATCCATGGAGAAGGTCTCGACCGTCATCGCCGGCTGGCCTTCAGGGCCGCCGGCCACCTCGACATTCGAGAAGGTCACCGAGGGAAACGGCAACAGCCGTGCCGTCGCATCGCCCTTCACCGTCACCTTGCGGCCGAGTATGGCGCTGGCCTCGCGCTCGAAATCGCCCCGATAGCCCGTCCAGTCGATGAAATACGGCACCACCAGCGCCGCGCACAGCACCAGCACGAACAGGCCACCGAAGATCACGAACAGGCGGGCGAGCATCTGTTTCCCAGGTTGAAGTCAGCCGCACTCTACCTGCATCCGCGTGTCCATAAAGAGGCAATTCAACGTGCGGCAGCCGCCAATGTCTCCAGTTGCGCGACCGCTCGTCGTCGGGATATCTCTTTTGCGAATCCCTGCCCATCCGGCCACGTCCCTGGCCGCCATACCCAACACGGAGCGTCCCCGATGTCAGGCAAGAACTGGGATAGAGTGCCCATCGACGCGCAGAGCGTCGACGCTCCGCTGTCGACAGCCGCGATTTTCCTCGTCGTCACGGTCGGCAGCGACCAGGCCGCGCTTTCGACCGCCGCCTCGGTGCTCAGCGAGCTCGACGATCTGGTCAAGAATGTCGGCTTCCGCGACCTGTCGGGCCGGCTGTCCTGCATCGCCGGCGTCGGCGTCGGGCTCTGGAACCGTTTGTCGCCCAACCGGCGGCCGCGCGAGCTGAAACCCTTCGCGCCGATCGAGGGCGCGGCGCATTCGGCGCCCTCGACGCGGGGCGATCTCCTGTTCCACATCCGTGCAGAGCGGCCCGACATGTGCTTCGAATTCGAGCGCATCCTGCTGGACGCCCTTGGCGGCAGCGTGACCGTCGTCGACGAGGTCTCAGGCTTTCGCTATTTCGACGCCCGCGACCTGCTCGGCTTCGTCGACGGCACCGCGAATCCGACCGGCCTCGACCTGCCGGCCTCCGCCTTGGTCGGCGACGAGGACGGCGACTTTGCCGGCGGCAGCTACGTCGTCGTGCAGAAATACCTGCACAACATGGCGGCCTGGAAAGAAACGCCGACCCACGTTCAGGAAGAGATCATCGGCCGCACCAAGATCGACAACATCGAGATCGATGACGACGACAAGCCGCGCAAGTCGCACAAGTCTCTGGCCACGATCGAGGACGACGCCGGCAATGAATACGATATTTTGCGCGACAACATGCCGTTCGGTCGTCCCGGGCAGAACGAGTTCGGCACCTATTTCATCGGCTACACGCGCTATCTGTGGGTGATCGAAAAGATGCTGCAGCGCATGTATGTCGGCGAGCCGCCCGGCGCCTATGACCGGCTGCTCGACTTCTCCACCCCGCACACCGGCACGACCTTTTTCGCGCCGACGCGGCCCATGCTGCAGAAGCTGGTCGAAGGCGCGGCGGAATAGACCGGGGCGGCGCGTTACCCCGCCGCCGGCAGAATCTTGCCGGGATTCATGATGTTGAGCGGGTCGAGCGCCTGCTTGATCGTGCGCATGACGTCGACGCCATGGCCGAGCTCGTGGCGGAGGAAACCGACCTTGCCCTGGCCGATGCCGTGCTCGCCGGTGCAGGTTCCTTCC
>NZ_RZSA01000912.1:0-2623 GCF_003998075.1 Mesorhizobium sp. M2A.F.Ca.ET.037.01.1.1
GTGCTGGTCGCCGGGCTCGCGATCCAGGGGCTGGTGATCGCCGCCTACCTCGCCGTCGGCCGGATCGAGCAGTTCTACCTCCTGGCCGTCATCTTCGGCGCCACCTATGGTGGCGTGATGCCGCTCTACGCGGTGCTGGCGCGCGAATATTTCGGCCTGCGCATCATCGGCACGGTGCTTGGCGCGGCGACGCTGCTGTCCAGCCTCGGCATGTCGCTCGGACCGCTCGCCGGCGGCATGATCTACGACGCCACTGCCAGCTACCACTGGCTGTTCATCGGTTCCGCGCTGATCGGGCTGGGCGCCGCCGGCATCGCCATCGCCTTCCCGCCGCAGCCGAGCCGGCAGAAGCTGCAGATGGCGTGACGCCGGTAAGAACGCGGCCGCCCGAAGAGCGGGCGGCCGCTGCAACCGATACCCGCTGAAGCTCGAGCACTCACCAGGCGGCGCGTTCAGGCCGACAGATTGTCCATCATCACCGGCGTGTGAGCGGAACCATCCGCGGACACGGTGTCGACCGCCCTCGCCCGCCGCTTCCAGGCCGTCAGCACGATAACCAGCGCGCAGCAGACGGCATTCAGCCAGTTGATCGCGGCCAGCATCGGGTCGTCGAGATTGACGCCGGCATAGAGGCCGGTGGTGGCGTTGGCGCCCGTCCACAGCAGCCAGGTCGTGTAGGAAATCGCCGAAGCGCCGTTCTCGTCGCGCGCCACGCGCAGGATCTGCGGCAGGTAAGAGACGACGCGCAGGCCGTTGAACAGGGTGAACAGACAGAAGGACAGATCGCCAAGCGTCATTCGTGCGTCTCCAAGCCAGCCCGAATGCGGCATAGAAGGGAAAGCGCAATCGGCATGTGAGGCTGTTCACATGCGCAACTTAAAAGTGCGCTTAGACTTTCGAAAGGTTACCGGCATGATCCGGCCGGAAGGTCTGGCTCCCGCATCCCGCCAGGCCTAACGTCGTGCCGGTCACGCCATCCGGAGACATCCACATGGCAAAGACGCTGGACAGCCTTCAAACGCTTTCGCGGGTGCTGCTGCTGCTCGCCGCGACGGTGATCGCGACCGCGGTGTCCTATCACCCGCCTTTCCGCTATTCGCGCGTGCTCGAGGGGCTGAACCGGCTCAATCGGCTCTATGACGAGTTGATTGGCGACATCGGGGCCAACGCAACGCAGGTTTATCGCGCGCAGCTTGCGCCCGCCTTCGCCAAGGCGCCCGCCGCGGAGGCGGAGGCCTTGAAGGCCATGGGATTCGTGCCGGAAATGCTTGCCGCCAGCGCAAATGGGCAAACCACCTCGATTCGTCTGACCAGCCCGGACCTGACGATGCTGGAGCTCAACGGGCTCGCCAATTCCAACTGGCCGGCAGTGTCCTACACGGTGCTTACACTCAATCCCGCGCAATTCGCCAAGTTCGTGGACGACGCGCAAAACATGCCGGCCTGGAACGGCCTGATCGCCGCGAAGGACCTGACGGTCGAGATTGGCGAGCCGGACCCGAAGACAGGGCTCTGCGATCTTGTCTTCCGCTCGGAAAGCTGGGAGCAACAGCGGCGCTCCAGCCTCGTCGCCAGCATCGGCTGTTCGGCGGCGACGGCGCAGGATGTGACGCCCTTGTGGCTCAATTTCTACGTCAGGGCGCAGAAGCAGCTCGGGCTGTTGTCCGACGGCGTGCAGATACCGCAGGATATCGCGCTCCTGCCGCGCTCGATAGCGCGCGACAAGCTCGCCACGCTGGCGACAGGCGAAACCGCCGAAGAGACCGGCGATGTGCTTGGCGCTAAGCTCGGCATCGCCGGCGTGCTCAACATCGGCCCGATCGTCATCATCGTCATGCTCGCGATGATGCTCGGCCAGGCGCGTTGGGCCCGCACGCTTTCCGACAAGGATCCCGCCGAAAGCGCCTTCTGGTTCAGCCAGTTCCTGGGCTGGTCCTCATTCGGCTTCGTCGCCGCGCTTTGGGCGCTGCCTATCGTGGCCGCCGGCATGGCGACCGATGTCACCTATGTCGAGCCGCAGGAACTTCTCGACAAGCACTGGTACGATCCGGCGCTGATCAATTCGCAGAAATGGTTCATCGCCGCGCTCACGATCAGCTTCGTCCTGTCGACATGGCTGGCCATCGAGAACTGGACGGGGGCGCGCGCATGGCAGGGACGCCTGAACACCGCCGCCGCGAAACCCGACGGGGCCGAGGAGGCTGAAGACGAGCCGGCCGTGGTGATCCTGGAGAACCAGGAGCTTGCCGTCAAGGCGCCTCCCCTGGCGCAGGAAGGTCCTCCCCCAAAGGCCCCGCAGCCCCGTACCAAACGTCGGCGATCGGCAAGCTGAAGACACCGCTCCGACGGCCATACGTCCGCCTGCCCGCTGGCACGGCCTCGCGCTCGCTCTCGTCGCGTTTCACCCGCTTGTCGGAGATCAGCACCATCGGGCTCGAGCCGTGTCGCAGGACGGCATGACCTACGACGCCTATGCCAGCTACCACTGGCCGTCCATCGGCTCGGCTCTGCTCGGGCCCGGCGCCCCGGGCATCGCGATCCCCTTCCCGCCGCAGCCGGCTGAAGCCGCAGATGGCGTGAGCGCATGACCGGCGGGCCCAAGCCGCGGGGCCGCCCCACCGCG
>NZ_RZSA01000913.1:0-2620 GCF_003998075.1 Mesorhizobium sp. M2A.F.Ca.ET.037.01.1.1
TCCTTGCAGCCAATCCGAAGCTCGACGCCTTTGGCATCATGGGCGGCTGGCCGCTGTTCGGCGCCCCGCAGCCCTATCGCGACCTGTTCAAGCCGATGGCCGACAAGATCGCCAAGAACGAGTTCGTCATCGGCGCCGCCGACACGATCGGCGACGAGGTGGCGATCGCCAAGGAAGGCCTGGTGACGGCGCTGGTCGGCCAGCGGCCGTTCGAAATGGGCTATAAGGCGCCTTCGGTGATGCTCGACCTCATCGGCGGCAAGAAGGTCGACGATCCGGTCTTCACCGGGCTCGACGAGTGCACCAAGGAAACGGCCGACACCTGTATCCAGAAGTAGGCTGCATCGAAACCGTCGAAAAAACAGGGGGCGCCCACAAGGCGCCCCCGCACTTTTCCTGGAATTGCTCTTAGATCTTCTGCTTCACGCCGTCCCTCGAAGGCATCAGGTCGACGCCGTTGAGCTTGCCGATATGGGTGGCGAGCATCGGTACATATTGTTCGGCGGGGCCGGCGGCATGCGCCGTCGCAAAGGAATTCTTGGTTGCGTTGCCGAGCGGGTTGGCGATGCCGGCCGCGCCAGCCATCGATTCCAGATAGGTCAGGTCCTTGAAGGCGTTGGCGATGGTGAACTTGTGCGCGTCGCGGTCGCCCTCCAAGGTCCAGCGCATGAAGGTCTGGTAGAAGCCGCAATCCATGCGGCCGTTGCGGATGACGCTGTCGAAGCGCGCTGGCGAGATGCCGACCTTCTGCGCCAGCGCCAGGGCCTCGGAATAGATCGCCGCATAGCCCAGCGAGACGAAGTTGTTGAGCAGCTTCATGCGATGGCCGTCGCCGGTGTCGCCGATATGGACGATGCGGCCGGCCCAGGTCTCGATCACCGGCTTCAGCCTGGCGAACACCGCGTCCGGCGCGCCGACCATGGCGTCGAGCATGCCTTCCCAGGCTTCCTTCGGCGTGCGGCTGAGCGGCGCGTCGACATAATCGATGCCGAGCGCCTTGAGCTCGGCGGCGAGCGCCACGGTTGAGACCGGGTCGGAGGTCGAGCAGTCGACGACCACCGAGCCTTGCTTCAGGCCTTCCTTCAGCCCGCCGGGGCCGCGGATGATCGCCTCCACCTCGCGCGAGCCGGTGACGCAGATGAAGACGATGTCGGAAGCCGCCGCCACCTCCTTGGAGGTGGCCACTTCCCTGGCGCCGCGTCCCAAAAGGTCTTCCGCGGGCTTGCGGTTCTTGCGGCCAAGGAAGGTCAGCGGATAGCCCTTGTCGACGATGTTCTTAGCGATGCCGTGCCCCATCAGGCCTAGGCCGATGAAACCGATATTCTCGCGGGCAGCGGTGGTGCTCATGTCGTCTCTTCCCTGTCTTTCGTGGTGATGGGCGCCCGCGCGGCGGGCGTTTGTCGAGCAGGTTTCCGCGGATCGCGGTTGGCAAGCGATTGCGGAATACCTTATTGTCTGACAATACACATAATTCCTGAGCCTTGTGGAGAGCAAAATGACGAAGCGGATCATGTTCACCGGCGGCAGCGGCAAGGCCGGCCGGCATGTCGTTCAGTATCTGGTCGAACATGGCTGCCAGGTGCTCAATATCGACACCAGGCCGCTCGACAATCCGAAGGTGCGCACGCTTATCACCGACATCACCGACAGCGGGCAGGTGTTCAATGCGCTGTCGAGCTATATGGGCCTGCACGAATTCGATCCCTCACTGAGGGCCCAACCGGTCGACGCCGTGGTGCATTTCGCGGCGATCCCGCGCATCATGATCACGCCGGACAACGAGGTGTTCCGCATCAACGCGATGGGCACCTACAACGTCATCGAAGCGGCGGTGAAGCTCGGCATCCGCAAGGTCGTCATCGCCTCTTCGGAGACCACCTACGGGCTGGTCTTTGCCAACGAGCCGCGCAATCCCACGCATTTTCCGCTCGACGAGGACTATGACGTCGACCCGATGGACTCCTACGCGCTGTCGAAGATCGTCAACGAGAAGACGGCGCGAGCTTTCGCGCTGCGCAGCGGCGCCGACATCTATGCGCTGCGCATCGGCAACGTCATCGAGCCGCATGAATATTCGCTCTTCCCGAAATGGTTCGCCGATCCCGGCTTCCGCAAGCGCATCGCCTGGAGCTACATCGACGCGCGCGACCTCGGCCAGATCACCCTGCGCGCCATCGAGAAGGACGGCCTGGGCTACCAGGTGTTCAACGCGGCCAATGACGATACCTCGTCGGACCTGCCGACGGCGGAATTGTTGAAGCGCTTTTATCCAGGCGTGCCGGTCAACGCTGAACTCGGCGAATATGAGACGCTGCTATCCAACCGGAAGGCGCGCGACGTGCTCGGCTTCCGGCCTGAGCACAGCTGGCGCAAATACGTCAAAACCGCCTGAGGCGAGGCCAAATGCCGGTTGATCTGTGCACATCTCAGCAGGTTGTAGCTAAGCGGGCCTGCCGTGCTTGACAGCCCCTGAAAACGGGATTTTCTGAACCTATGCGGGACGCGAAGCCGAACAACGAAAAAAAGCCGATGAAGACGGCGGCCGCGGAGCGTCCAGCCGGCTTCCGCCGGGCCGACGCGCCACGCATCCCCGGCGCCAGCGTGCACACCTCTCTGGCCC
>NZ_RZSA01000914.1:0-2616 GCF_003998075.1 Mesorhizobium sp. M2A.F.Ca.ET.037.01.1.1
GCGAATAAAGGATGCCAGGCTTGAGGATCGTTTTGTCTTTATAGGCTTGGTCGAGGATCCCAGAGATTACTATTTCTCGGCTGATATATATGTCTTGACGTCGCGCGAAGATCCATTTCCTTCGGTAGTGCTTGAGGCACTGGACGCGGCAGTTCCGGTCGTCGCCTTCGAAGGTGCTGGAGGCTTCCAGGATCTGTTAAAGCGCGATTGTGGTATCCTTGTCCCCAAGTTCGACACGGATGCGATGGCTAGGGCTGTTTGCAGCCTCCTCGACAATTCGGAAGAAGCTGAACATCTGGCAAAGATCGGCCGTGAAATTGTCCGCCAGGAGTTTGGTTTCAGTCACTATCTCCATGATCTGCTGGCCTATGCCGGAAGGCCCTTGCCGCGGGTATCCGTCGTGGTGCCGAACTACAACTACGATAGATATCTCATCGAGCGTCTCAATTCGATCGTGAGGCAGACGGTACGACCTTATGAGTTGATTGTGCTCGACGATGCCTCGACGGATGACAGCGTCAAAACCATCGAGCAGTTTTTGGCCACCTGCGATATTCCAGCCAAGTTGGTCAGGAACGAGCGGAATTCAGGCTCGGTATTCCGTCAATGGATGCGTGGCGTTGAAGCTGCGCGCGGCGATTTCGTCTGGATCGCCGAAGCGGATGATCTCGCCGATCCCGACCTCCTGGAAAAACTTCTGCCCGCCTTCGAACGACGCGATGTCGTCATGAGCTACTGCCAGTCACGGCAGATGGACGGCGATGGGCGAATCTTGAGCGAGGACTATCTGGACTACGTATCCGATATCGACCGGTCTCGTTGGGCCAAACCCTACGTCGTCGACGGACGCCAGGAAATTGCCGAGGCACTTTATCTCAAAAACACGATCCCCAACGTCAGCGCGGTACTGTTTCGTCGAGCGCCGCTAATTGAGGTTCTCCAGGGGGAACTCGAAGAGATCGCTTCCTATCGGGACGCCGGCGATTGGGTCGCTTACCTGCGGCTGCTGGAGAAGGGAGGGGTCGCGTTCGATCCCCGGCCACTGAATTCGCATCGCCGTCATCAGTCGAGCGTCACCCGCTTCGATGGCAGGCACTTGCAAGAGATCGCCAAAGTGCAAGCGGAGACGATCGCGCGTTTCCACCTCGGGGCGTCAGCGCAAGCTGCGGCTGCCGCATATGTGCAGAGCCTGTATGAGCAATTCGGCTTAAGGGCCCTGAAATAGTGCGAGCAGAATGACCGCGCCCGGGATCGCATTCCTTTTCGTCGAAAGGGACGAAGTCCTGGCTTCACAATAGACCGGCATCAAGTAAACGAATGCGGCCCACTCTTGCAAGAAATCCGGTCACTCTTGCCCTAGCCGACTGTTGCAAACTGAACCATCCGCGTTCTGGCTCATGCCGTCGCTCAAAAAGGAAATCTTCTTGAAAGCCGGGGCGAAAGTGCGGCCGGTAGGAAGGCAATGCATCGCGCATCTGGTCGATGCAGTACCTCACATTTTTCGCAGTCAGCGGATACTCTCCCGGCTCGCTTTGGATCGTCCGAAAAAGTTCGACAAGCAGGCGGTGTTGGTCGGCAGAAGGGCGTGCGATATTCACTTGCCGAAGGGCCTCGATCAGAGGGTAGGGCAGTGATCCGTTCCCTTCAACTTGACTGTGGTCGAACCCATCGCCAGGAACGCCGATCATGGTGAGAAAGTCCTTGAATATCGAACCCTCAACCCACTGCGCTCGATCATAGGGGGCCAGCGTCAGATTTGGCACTTTCAACCAGCGCCTAAGAATGTCCAACTGCGACGGGTCATAGGCGAAGGGCTGCTCGTTCAGCGGGCGAGTCCAGCGCGTGTCATAATGCCGGACCACCTCATTGAAAGCTGAGACTACGATGTCGCTTGGGTGACGTACATAAGCGATGACCCGAATGTCGTGCCCCTCGAGGCATGATAGAAACAGATCGAGATCTACCCCCGCCTCGCAAAGCATTTCCGAGCTGATGAGCAGCGTTTTGCCTTCTGCCTCTGCCAGCGTCATTGCCAGCCGTGTCGGGCCATGATCGTTTGACCCTGGCATGAATGCCACAGCCAATGGGTTATGATTTGGCCACTCGGAGGTTGTCGGCTTGTAGAAGACTCCGTGCTGCAAAAGCAAAGCAGCGTTTCGAGCTAAAAAAGCTTGAAGCGCACTCGTGCCCGTCTTGTGGACGCCGATATGGAGGATGATCGTCATGAAGTCGACCTCTCAGCGGAAGTCTGCAGCTTCGATCACCGAAGCCATAATGTCATTAGCGATTCATGATTTTCCAACGGATTCAGGAGCGAACACGAGCTTGTTGCCACAAAATGTTGCAAGGCTTGCTGTGCTAAAGCATGTCTCCCGGAAATGGGAACCGGTTTCGGGATAAAGACATGCGTAAAATCAAAAATCTAAAGCGCGTGGAGCGAATCCGAAGGATCCCGACGCGCTTTAGTCTAGAGGCGCGACCCAGCTCGTCGATGTCCGAGGTCCCGGCCGATCGTTGGTCACCCTATCCCGGCTTCCTCAGAACATAGACCTCGGTCATGGGGCCAAGGACGGCAACGTCCTTTGACTGCATTCTTCTCACCTCGACGTCGAACCC
>NZ_RZSA01000915.1:0-2616 GCF_003998075.1 Mesorhizobium sp. M2A.F.Ca.ET.037.01.1.1
GACCAACGCGGTGCTGCCGACCATGCGACGTCAGGGAAAGGGCAGGATCGTCAATCTGAGCTCGGTGCAGGGGTTCATCCCGGCTCCCTATTTCGCGCTTTATTCGTCGACCAAACACGCCGTTGAAGGCTATTCCGAATCGCTCGACCACGAACTGCGGCCGTTCGGAATTCGCGTCGCATTGGTCGAGCCGGCCTATACCCAAACGTCGTTCGAAGACAATCTGGCCAGACCTGACCAGGTGCTCGACATCTATGACGCCGCGCGTGCCGGCATGGCCGTAGCCGTGCGGAAGGCGATGGAAAAAGGCGATACGCCCGAAGTGGTCGCCAACACCGTTCTGGCGGCCGCGACCGACCCTACGCCGAAGCGGCGCTATGCGGCGGGAAAAATGGCGCGCCAGGTCAGTGTCCTGCGCCGCTTCGTCCCCGCATCCGCATTCGACAAGAGCCTGCGAAAGCAGCTTGGCCTGCCGGTCTGACGTGGCGGCGGTTTACGCACGACAGGACATCCCATGAAGATAGGAATTATTGGGGGGGGGCAACATCGGCGCCGCCTTGGCGCGGAAGCTTGCGGCGCGCGACCACGAGGTCAAGCTCGCCAACTCGACGGGGCCAGACACCATTCGTGATCTGGCCCGCGACGTTGGGGTACCGCCGTGATGAAGGAGGAAGCTGTGCGGGGCGTAAGTGGCAAGGCCATAGGCGTACGCTCCGCCAAGCTCGTAGTTGTCGAAACCGACAATGGCCATGTCCTGCGGCACGCGCAGCCCAAACTGGCCCCGGATTTCGTCGAGCGCACCAATGGCCAGGATGTCGTTCTCGCACATGAGAACATCGACCCTGTCCTTGGCCTGCGTATTCTGAAGATAGTCGCGAACGACGTCGGCCCCGGCCTGGGCGCTGTACCGTTCGGCCGAGATCACCGCGATCTCATCGACGCGGCCGGCGCCGGGAGATGACGATCTTGGCGCTACGTACGTTGTCGGCGATGAACTCGCTTTGGTAGCATTCTGCCGTACCATCGCGCAGACATTAGGACTCAGCGAAGTCGTCGCCGGTCCCGCTTGAGCGCGAGGCCGACAACCATTTCGACCATATGCCGCTTCAACGCATCCTGGCCTCTTGCGTCGAACAGATCGTGGCCGAAAATGCGCGAGAAGGTGGCACGGTTCGAGACGTTGAAGAAGCTCATCGCGCTGATGTGCCAGTGCAGTTCGAGCGGCGTCACGTCGTCACGAAACAGGGCCGCTTCGCGGCCGCGCCGGCAGATCGCCTCCAGCTTCTGGATGGCGCCTGCATTGAGCAGGCTTATCAGCTCCGACTGCCCCATATATTCGGCGTGGTGTATGTTTTCGATCATGACGATACGGATGAAGTCCGGATGTCGGCTGTGGTGTTCGAAAGTGAACTCGGCCAGTCTCGTCAGCGCTTCGAGCGGCGGCAGATCATCAAGCTCGAGTTCCTGTTCGCCGGCACGGACCTCCCGGTAGGCCTCTTCCAGAACCTTGCCGTAGAGTCCTTCCTTGTCGCCGAAATAATAGTAAATCATGCGCTTCGACGTGTTCGTCTTGGCCGCGATCTCATCGATGCGCGCGCCCGAGAGGCCGTTGGCGGCAAACTCCGTCATCGCCACGGCAAGAATGTTCTTGCGCACGCCCGCCGGATCCTGCTTCCAGCCGCTTCGCCCGCTTGCCGGTTTTTCGTCCATGATAGGCCCAATTCTCCCACCGCAGGGTTACCCTAGCGCGGGTTGTTTGCAAATTAACCGTTTCGTACAAAGTTGTTGACGAAATTAACCGAACGGTACAAAGTTCTGGTGATGCCGGGAGGACCTTGCCAGTGGCATGGCGGCATCGGGAGGTCGGATTGGCATCAGTTTCCGCCAGCTTCGGGGCCGATCGGCATGCCGCCGCCGATCCGCGGCGCATTCTGGTCGGCTTGATCGGGCGTGGCATCCAGCTATCGCGAACGCCGGCAATGCATGAAGCCGAGGGGAGGGCGCGAGGGATCGCCTACATCTATCGCCTGCTCGACGCCGATCGCATGGGCGACGGCGCCCTGCGGCTGGACGACATACTCGCTTTCGCCGCGCATTTCGGCTTCGACGGGCTGAACGTCACATTTCCCTACAAGCAGGAGATCATTCCGCTGCTCGACGAATTGTCGGAGGCGGCGGAAAGGATCGGATCTGTCAACACGGTCGTTTTCAGCGGCGGTCGCCGCATCGGGCACAACACCGACTTCTGGGGTTTCAAAGAGAGCTTCCGGCTCGAGATGGCGAATGCGGAGCGCGATACCGTTTTGCTGCTTGGCGCAGGCGGAGCGGGCGCCGCGGTTGCTCAAGCCCTTCTCGAAAGCGGCGTCGGGCAGTTGCGGCTCTTCGATATCGAGGAAGCCAAGGCGGCCGCGCTCGCCGCAGAGCTGACGTCTCGGTTTGGCGCCAACCGCGTGACGGTTGCCTCCGACTCCGTCACGGCAGCGGCGCGGGTCGACGGGATCGTCAATGCGACGCCGGTCGGCATGGCCAAGCTGCCTGGTATCCCCCTCCATCCAGCGCTGCTAAGGCCGGATTGCTGGGTTGCCGACATCGTCTACTTCCCTCTGGAGACAGAGC
>NZ_RZSA01000916.1:0-2608 GCF_003998075.1 Mesorhizobium sp. M2A.F.Ca.ET.037.01.1.1
GATCCTCGGGTCTACGCCGCGTCGCTTCGCTCCTTGCTCCGCCCGTGGATGACGAAGCCATGGGCGTTTCAGCTGATCGCCAACCTGTGCGCCTTGGGTCGGGACCTCACGCCGTGAGCGGGTCCGCGACGAAGTTTCGCCATAGGCAAGCCGTAGCCGGGGCGCTAAGAGGGTGCCGAGAGGCAGCCCTGCCCGACGAAAACCCACGAAGCGCCCTTGATTTGACCGTTCAAACTTCCCTCAAACTGAAAGTCCAGCCCACCGAGGTCAGCGCGGTGCTGCGCCGCATCCTGGCCGAAAACGGCAAGGAATATCGCTGGACCTATGTCGTTGCCGTCGCCTGCCTGCTGATTGTTTCCGGCGCCACCGCCTTCACGGCGTGGATCATGGCGCCGATGATCAACCAGATCTTCTACGAACGGCGCAGCGACATGATCGTCTGGATCTGCGCCGGTTTCATGGGCGCCTCCGTGCTGCGCGGCTTCGCCGGCTACGGCCAGGCGGTGGCGCTGGCCAGAATCGGCAACAATCTGGTCGCCCGCTACCAGAAGCGCAGCTTCGACCATCTGATGAAGCTCGGCGTCGACTTCTTCAACGAGACCCGTTCCGGACGGCTGGCCGCTCAGGTGAACGAGAATGTCGGCGGCATCCGCGATCTCCTGTCGCTGACGCTGACCTCCATCAGCCGCGACGCGGTCTCGCTCGTCGCCCTCGTCGGCGTGATGATCTACCAGGATCCGGTGCTGTCGCTCAGCTCGCTGCTGATCGGGCCGCCGCTGATCTGGGCCGTCGTCTACATCACCCGCCGCCTGCGCAAGATCAACCGCGAATCCGTGCTGATCAACTCGCGGCTGAACGGCTCGGTCCAGGAGGCGACGCAAGGTATCGCCATCGTCAAGGCCTTCACCCTGGAGGACGAGCTGGCGCGCCGCATCGGCATCATGGCCGACACGGCCGAGCAGCGTAACAACAAGATCGCCCGCGTCGCGGAGCGGCTGTCGCCGATTTCCGAAATCCTGGGCGGCCTCGCCGTCACCGCCGTGCTTGCCTATTCCGGCTATCGGGCGCTGGTGCTTGGGCAACCGCCGGGCGCGGTGTTCTCCTTCATCACCGCGCTGATCCTGGCCTACGACCCGGCGCGGCGCCTGGCGCGCACGCAGGTCGGCATGGAACGCGCCCTGGTCAATGCGCGCATGATCTACGAGCTGCTCGACCTCGAGCCGAAGCAGGGCGACGCGCCCGACGCGGTCGAGGCGAAGGTCACCACCGGCGAGGTGCGCTTCAACAATGTGACGTTCGGCTACAACGCCGACATGCCGGTGCTGCGGGACCTGAGCTTCACCGCCGCGGCCGGCAAGGTGACGGCCATCGTCGGCGCCTCGGGCGCCGGCAAGTCGACGCTGGTGGCGCTGCTGCAGCGTTTCTACGACGTCGACAAGGGCTCGATCGAGGTCGATGGCCAGGACATCGCCAAGGTGACCAAGCATTCGCTGCGCCAATCGATCGCCTATGTGGCGCAGGCGCCTTATCTGTTCGAGGGCACGATCCGCGACAACATCCGCTTCGGCCGGCTGTCGGCCACCGACGCCGAGATCGAGCAGGCGGCGAAACTGGCGGCGGCCGACGAGTTCATCCGCCAGCAGCCGCAAGGCTACGACACGCCGGTCGGCGAAGGCGGCTCGACGCTTTCCGGCGGCCAGCGCCAGCGCGTCTCGATCGCGCGCGCCATCGTGCGCCAAGCGCCGATCCTCCTGCTCGACGAGGCGGCCTCGGCGCTCGACAACGAGGCCGAGGCGCGCGTCCAGGAGGCGCTGACCCATGTCATGGAAGGCCGCACGACGATCGTCATCGCGCACCGGCTGTCGACGGTGGTCAATGCCGACCATATCATCGTGCTGGAAGAGGGCAGGCTGGTCGAGGAAGGCACGCATGCGACGCTGATGGCCGACCCGCATGGCATCTATGCCCGCTTCCACCGCATCCAGGGCAAGAAGGGGCTGGGGCTTGTCGACGACGCCAAGCCGCTTCAAACTCCCGCACCGCGCAGCCGCGCCAAGAAGACCGTCAGGAGAAGCGCATGAGCGAAGCCGGCGATATGGGCCTGGTCGTGGTTGGCGCCGCCGGCCGCATGGGTCAGACGCTGATCCGCGCCATCCACACCATGCCCGGCGCGCGCGTCGCCGCCGCGATCGAGCGGCCGGACTCCCCCCATCTCGGCAAGGATGCCGGCGAGCTTGCCGGCATCGGCATCATCAACGTGCCGATCGTCGACGATCCGCTGCCGGCCTTCGCCAAGGCCGACGGCGTGCTCGATTTCACGGCGCCGGCGGCGAGCGTCGAATTCGCCGGCTATGCCGCGCAGGCGCGCATCGTCCATGTCATCGGCACCACCGGCTGCTCGGCCGACGACAATGCCAGGATCGCCGCCGCCGCGCGCCACGCGACGATCGTCAAATCCGGCAATATGAGCCTTGGCGTCAACCTTCTGGCGGTGCTGGTCGAGCAGGCCGCGAAGGCGCTCGACCCGGAGGATTTCGACATCGAGATCCTGGAAATGCCCCACCGCCACAAGGTCGACGCGCCGTCCGGCACGGCGCTGCTGCTCGGC
>NZ_RZSA01000917.1:0-2603 GCF_003998075.1 Mesorhizobium sp. M2A.F.Ca.ET.037.01.1.1
CGCCTGGACGAGACCGACATAGCCAATCCCAAACACCGTCAAATTCATTTGGTTCTATTCCTGTCAAAGGCCGGGCCACAAAGCGGCCCGGCTGGTTCAGATGTTCCCAAGCCCAACGGCCTGGCTGGTTCGCATGATCTTACCCGAAAACCGGTTCCACTTTTGGGGATCATGATTGGTTATTTCCGCATGATCCCCGAAACCGGGTGCCACTTTCGGGGATCATGCTCAGTTGCTGTTACTTATGCTGCATGCCAGCGATTCCGGAAACTGGCATGGCTGGCCCAAAGCGGTGAACGCGACGCGCTTGACCTGCATGGTGACCTTGCTGCCCGGGTCGACGAAGGCGCCCATCCAATTGGTCAGCTTGTCGCTGCCCCAGAGGCTGAAGAAGATTTTCTGCGAGTGGGTAGGCAGCTCGTCCGGGTTGGTCACCTCATGGACAAGCTTGCCGTTGACGTACCAGCGCAGCCTGTCCTTCTCCCAGACGAAGCCGTAGTCGTTGAAGTCCTTGTCGGCGCCGCCCGCGACGTCGACCAGCTTGGCGTTCTTCGGCTTGCCCTGGATGTAGCTGTTGACCTGCACTTTCGACGGGTCCTTGGTGAGGACCTCGAAGTCGATCTCGTCCCAGGGCTGTTTGTCCTGCGGGCCGATATAGGAGAAGAAGGCGGCGTTGAGCCCGGAGCCGGTGCCGGTCTTCATCCGCGCCTCGTAGACGCCGTAGCCGTAGCGCTGCTTGGTCTGGATCTCGGCGCAGGCGAACTCGCGGTCCTTCAGCTTGCGCTTTTCGAAGCTCAGCGACAGCACGCCATCGGAAAGCCGCACGAGATCCTTCGACCAGGTGCAGTTCTGATGGGCGCCATTGGTCCAGCCGTCCGAGACGAACCAGCGGGACTGACTGAAATTGGAGAAATTGTCGACGAAGGACGGCGCGCTTTTCAGCTCTGGTTGGGTCCCTTGCGCATGCGCGGGATGCAGGGTCGCCACGACTGCAAACAGGACGCTGGCCGCGCCGAACCGCAGGCCGGCTAATCCACTCCCCGGCGCATGCGACATCTCGCAAGCCGCCACGGTGGAGGGGTTGTTGGGATCTGCATTCATAACAAACTCACCTTGTGTTGTTCCGCCCCAACCCAAAGTCATTCTTGGCTCGAGCGAGCGAGCCGCCTCTGATCCTGCGCCCTTTTGAACTCCTCTAGTGCCTCGTACCGATGACGGCGCTTGCGGCCGCCGTCAGCCTCTTGCCGCGGACTGCGAAGCAGACCGATCGGCGCCATCCTCGACAATCGCGTCGAGCGAACGGCGCAGTTCCTTCACCAGGCCTTTCTGGCGAGCGAGCTCCGCAATGCGCCGCTCGCAGTTCAGGATCGAGTTGGTCATCGCGCTGACATCCGATCCCTTGCTCGCCGATGCCGAACCATTCTCCATCGCCTCGACCAGGAAGGCCGCGTTGGCTGCCGTCGATCTGTAGCGATTCTCCAAACCCGTTTTCTCCGTCTCGATCTCGGCCGCGATCTGATCGAACAGCTTCGCAAGCCGGTCGAAACGCTGGAGATCGGTCTGCCGGTCGCGAGCCGGATCCCGGGATCTGAAGCCAAAAATCGAAGCCATCTTGCCGGCCTTTCGAAATTGCTGCATTGCAGCATAGACTGCCACCCCCGCGGCGACTAGGCAACATCATAGTTTTGCGAATGCGGATTTTTTGAGGGCTGCGGCTTCCGGGGCGATACGGAATCACTCGTTTGCGGCGCTGCTTGCCGCCATCAGGAAGCGCATCGGCGGAACTTGCTGCCTTGGAGCAATGCCGGTGCGGCGGAACAGCGCGTCGAGCTTGTCGGTGGCGACGCCGCGAACGATCGGGAACAGATTCGACTGGCTGGCGAAGGCGTAAGCCGCGGCCGACGCCAGGCCACGCTCGGCTTTCACGTCGAGGAAGTTGCGCAGCCGGTATTTGTCGCGGACATGACGCTCATGGCGCCGCAACGCCGCTTTCGAGCGCTCGGGAAGATTGTCGATCTGAAGCAATGCCAGATCGGCATCGGCAAGGCGCTTCAGATCCTGCGTCCTGTGGCGGCCGCTCAGCGAATCGGCGCGCACGATCGCGCCATAGCCGCAGGACTTGATAATCTTGAAGCGCGCCCCGCGGGCGACTGCGCGCGCATAGAGCTCGTAGTCTTCGCCAAGACGCAGGTTTTCATCGTAAGTCAGCCCGTGCCGTTCGAGGAAGGCCCGGCTGATCACCGGCTTGAGGAAGCCGAGCTCGCCACGCAGGACGCGGCGCCGCGAGATGTTGCCGTCGATGAAGCGCTCGAAATCGAGGAATTCCGGGTCGGCGGCGAAAGGCGGCGCGGCGACCCTGGCGAGGTCGGGCGCGGCGTCGTCGCGGATCAGCATGATGTTGTCGGCGGCGAAATCCCAGTCGGCGGCGGCGAAAAGCCGGCGAAAGCGGCCTTCGAGGAAGAAATCGTCGGCGTCGAGGATGCTGATGAAGGGCGATCTGGAGGCCTGGATGGCGATGTTGCGCGCGGAGGAAGGACCGCGATTGACGTCGAGGCGGATGACGGCAAGCCGGCCGCTGCCGTCGTCGGCGGCCAAGGCCACAT
>NZ_RZSA01000918.1:0-2601 GCF_003998075.1 Mesorhizobium sp. M2A.F.Ca.ET.037.01.1.1
ACAGCCGTCTGCTGCGCCGCCAGGAAATTGCCGAACGGGCTCAGGCTCTCGAAGTGGTCGCAGAACACCTTGATGACGACCAGCAGCGGCACCGCCATCAGCGCGCCGACGAAGCCCCACAGCCAGGACCAGAAGGCGATGGCGATGAAGATCGCCACGGCGTTGATCTCAAGACGCCGCCCGACCACCGTCGGCGTCACGAACTGGCCTTCGACAATGTCGCACAGCACCACGAAGGCCGGCGCCAAGAGCGCATAGGCGATCGTGTCGAAGCTGATCAGCGCAATGACGGCGACAATCAGGACGGTCATCAGCGCCCCGACATAGGGCAGGAAATTGAGCAAGGCCGCCATCGCCCCCCAGACGAGCGGGTTGGGCATGCCGAGCCCCCAGAGGCCCAGCCCGATCACCGTGCCGAGACTGACATTGATGACGGAGACC
Source organism: Mesorhizobium sp. M2A.F.Ca.ET.037.01.1.1 (assembly GCF_003998075.1). Classification (NCBI taxonomy): domain Bacteria; kingdom Pseudomonadati; phylum Pseudomonadota; class Alphaproteobacteria; order Hyphomicrobiales; family Phyllobacteriaceae; genus Mesorhizobium; species Mesorhizobium sp. M2A.F.Ca.ET.037.01.1.1. Next base: position 442 of record NZ_RZSA01000918.1, read on the forward strand.
GTGAGCAGATAGTGCGAAATCTCGCGCTCGACGTCATAGACGACGCGCAGCGCCCGCTTCTTCTGCGTCATGCTGGCGAAGGATTGGACGATCTTCTCGTAGAACAGCGTGCCGGAGGCGAGCAGGAACAGCGACAGCACGAAGACGATGGTGATCGCGGTGCCTGCTTCCAGGATGTTGCTGGCCGCGGTGGAGAGGATGCCGGAAGGCGCCACCGCGACCCGCTGCAGGCCGGGCTCCTGCGAGGTCTCGGTCAGCGCTTCCAGTTGATGCGCGAGGTCCGTCATTCGTTCGAGCGGCCGCCTGAACGGCGCCAGCCGCTCGGTCAGCTGCTGGCCGATCGAATAGGAGTTGTTGATGAGGTCGATAACCGGGCCGCTGAGCAGATAGCCGGCGGCGGTGAAAATGAAGATCGACAGCAGCACCAACAGCGTCGCCGACACCACTTCCGGGATCCCGTGCTTTCTCAGAAAGCGCACGATCGGCGTCAGCGTCAGCGCCAGCAGGAAGGCAAGCATCACCGGCATGAAGAAGGCGCGGGCGAAGTATAGCGCCGCCGCGGTCATCAGAATGAAGATCCCGATCACCAGCGACCGCATCAGGCGTATGTCCGCCCTGGCATCGGCACGCGGGTCAGGGCTTTCGGCAGCGCTTGCGCCCGAAGCGGTCTGTTCGGCTTTCATCGGTTCCCTTGCAAGCCGCCAGCCGATAATGCATGGCGGGCCTGTGCCGGAAACGCGGGAGTTCCGGGCAAGGTTCCAAGAGCCGGCTTTCCGCATCCGGGGGGCCGGTTTAGAGCGGATCGCTCGTCAGGCAGCCGGCGCTGGCGCCGCCTTGGCCGTCTCCTTGCGCACGATCGGCGCCACCTTGGTGCCGTAGAGCTCGATCGCCTTCATGATCTTGGCATGCGGCATGGTGCCGATCGCCATCTGCAGCAGGAAGCGGTCGTTGTTGAAGATCCTGTGCTGGGCGACGATCTTTTCAGCCACCTGCTCGGGGTTACCGACGAAGAGCGCCCCATTGGGACCCCGCGCCTGGTCGAAATGCGCCCGCGAGGTCGGGCCCCAGCCCCGCTCGCGCCCGATGCGGTTCATCACCTCGGCCTGCGGTCCGTAGAAATCGTCGGCCGCCTGCTCGGTCGTCTCGGCGATGAAGCCGTGCACGTTGATGCTGGTGGCAAGCGTTGCCGTATCGGTGTTGGCGCGGCGCGCCGCCTCGCGATAGATATCGAACAGCGGCGCGAAACGCGCCGGCTCGCCGCCGATGATGGCCAAAGCCAGCGGCAGGCCGAGCACGCCGGCGCGGGCTGCGGATTGCGGTGTGCCGCCAATGGCGATCCAGATCGGCAGCTTCTCCTGGAAGGGACGCGGGTAGACGCCGCGGCCGTTGATCGGCGCGCGTAGCTTGCCCTGCCACATCACCTTCACCTGGTCGCGGATGGCGAGCAACAGATCGAGCTTCTCAGCGAAAAGCTCGTCATAGTCTTCCAAATTGTAGCCGAACAGCGGGAAGGATTCGATGAAGGAGCCGCGCCCCGCCATGATCTCGGCGCGGCCGTTGGACAGAAGGTCGAGCGTGGCGAATTGCTGGAAGACGCGCACCGGATCGTCGGAGGAAAGCACGGTGACGGCGCTGGTAAGCCGGATCTTCTTCGTGCGCTCGGCCGCCGCGGCAAGCGCCACGACCGGCGCGGAGGCGGCATAGTCGGGGCGGTGATGCTCGCCGAGCCCGAACACGTCGAGGCCGACCTGGTCGGCCAGCTCGATTTCCTCGATGAGATTGCGCAGCCGCTCATGCGGACCGATGGCGCCGGGACCCGGCTCCGGGCTGACATCGGCAAAAGTGTAGAGACCGAGTTCCATCTGGTTGCGTCCTGAACCTGTTCATGTGGGTTTTTTGCCTGTTGGCACTCTAGGTAACCGTATGCCTTGCCGCCCGCCAGAGGCGCGATCGGTGAACAGTGCATCGCGCATCGCCAAGCCGTATCCCTGCGGCAACAAGCCCGGTTTTTTCATGGCTGGCATACCGTTTTGACGCTTGAACTCGCCGCTTTCACGCGTATGTAAGCGTCGCGAATAGACTGCAGGGAAGTACACTTGGCTATCTACAGGGAAAAAGACATTTTCGAGCGGCGCAATGCCGCGAACGAGGCAAAGAAGG
>NZ_RZSA01000919.1:0-2594 GCF_003998075.1 Mesorhizobium sp. M2A.F.Ca.ET.037.01.1.1
GAAGTCTTCCTCGACGGCAAATGGTACACGTTCGACCCGCGCCACAACCGGCCGCGCATCGGCCGGGTCGTCATCGCGCGCGGCCGCGACGCCACCGACGTGCCGCTGCTGCACAGTTTCGGTCCGCACCGGCTCTCTCTTTTCAAGGTGTGGACCTACGAGCAGGAAGGCAATCGCTTCAATCCTCCGCATCACGGCGTCGATCGGACGGTGAGCGCGCAGATGTTAGCCTAGGCTCGACAGACCCTGCGCCGTGCCATGTTTCATCGGGGCCGCCGACCCGCTTCGGCACAGCCCGATCGTGCCAAACAGGGATCGGACGCGACAGTCCTCAAGATCATGGTAAGCGCTTCATGAAGCTGGCTTCGCCAGCGCATTCTCGTTAACTTCCTGTTCACCCTCAACTTTGCCGAAAGCAAGCAGAAACAATGCACTAACCGCCTGTTAAGCGTCTTTCGGCGGCTTCTGGCCGAAATCCTGCAACGCCTTTGCCGAGCGGCGCAGCGCCGCAGACAGTGGAGGCGGAAGGCATGCGGCAGTTCAGAGGTGTCGTTCGTGGGGTGGACGGCTTTAGCCGGAATCGCGAAGGCAATTTCGCGGTTCTGTTCGGAGCTGCCGTGTCTGTCCTCGCGCTGGGGGTGGGATTCGCGGTCAACATCTCGCAACTCAACAATGCGAGCTCGAGCTTGCAGGGTGTCGTCGACGCGGCCGTGACCTCGACGGCCCGCGATCTCACCCTCGGCGTCATCACGGAAGCCGACGCCAGCAAAACGGTGCAGGCATTCCTCGACGCCAACGGCACCGCCGGCATCCTGATGCAGGCCGACCAGGTGGTGCTGGACAAGCTTACGGTCGACAGGACAGCCAACACCGTGCAGGCCGATGCGCATGCCGATGTCGGCCTCTTCTTTCCGCTGTTCAGCACCGACAGCATGCGCCGCGTGACCGCTTCGACCACCGCGCTCTACTCGGACAAGACGGTGGAGGTGGCGATGATGCTCGATGTTACCGGTTCGATGGCTCCCGACTGGCGCGCCAAGACCAACAAGATCGGCGACCTGAGGACCGCCGCGTCACAGACGGTCAAGGGTCTCCTGGATCAGAATCGGGACCCCAATGATCCCCGGATTCGGGTGTCGATCATCCCCTATGCCGAAGCCGTCAACACCGGCCGCCTGGCCGACACGGTCTTCGTGGAGACCGAGATGGGGCCGAAAGTGCCGCCGCCGATCGATACCGCGGTGCCGGTTTCTGCCACGGTGTCCGACAATTGCGCAACCGAGCGCAAGGACAAGGACGGCTACGTCGATTACTCGTCGGACGGGCCCTACACGCAACGGCGCGACAATCAGGGCAGGATCTATCTGGCCAAGGTCAACCGCGACTACCGTGTGAAGGTATGCCCCACGGCCACTCTGGTTCCGCTTACTGCCGATGAGGACAAGCTGGTGACGGCGATCGAACATTTTCAGGCCGGGGGCGTGACCGCAGGCGGCATTGCCGCGCAGTGGGGCTATTACATGCTCTCGCCATCCTGGCGTACGGCTATATCGAGCGCTCGCCTAGGCGCCGGCCCCGCCAACTTCGATCGCAACAGGGTGGCCAAGATCGCCATTCTGATGACGGACGGCCAGTTCAACACCGCCTTTGCCGGCGGACGCGGCGCGTCCAGGTCGCAGGATCAAGGTCAGAAGTCGCGCGCCAATGCCGAAAACATCTGCGATAACATGAAGCGCGACGGCATCGAGATATTCACCATCGCTTCGATCTCAACGATCTGGCGATGACCGCAACCGAACGCGATCAGGCCAAGTCCGTGTTGAAGGACTGCGCGACCGACGACACCTCGTCGCTCAAGCATTATTACGAGGCCGCCAACGGCGCCGAATTGTCCCATGCCTTCGGCGAAATCAGCCGCAATATCGAGAAGCTCACAATCAGCCGCTGACCTGCAGCGCCGACCCCAAAGCGCGTCGCGATCTTTCAGATTCGCTCCATGCGCTTTTACGTTTTTGACTTTACGCATTTCTCCCAAAACCGGTTCCCACCTTCGGGAGACACGCCTCATACGGAAAAGGCCGCCGCTTCTTGACGAAGCAGGCGGCCTTCCGTGTTTCCGTCCATGACGCGGCTCCTGGCGGCAACCCCTTCGGGTTACCTGCCGCGCGTCTCGCGCCTTAACGGGAAGACTGCTTCCCGGAAGTGCAATCCGCAGAGCTCACGTTATGGAAAACGAAATCACTCGACATCGGATCACCTCCTTTCGGTTTGTTGAACACACCCCAATGATGGGGTGCGTTGCAGCAAAAGACAAGAGGGCAGGTCAGAGGAAGCGCATCGGCGCGCCGATCCCGATCCGCGCCGGCCGGTCGACGGTGCAGTAGACGCCGAGATTGTGGGCGTTGTGGCGAACCAGGTTGCGCAGGATGCCGGGGTCGGTGTCGAAGCCGTCCTGGGCGATGATGGTGAAGCCGCAGCGGCGGCAGGGTTCGGAGACGGTGAGTTCAAGATCGCCGACCGCGAGCTTTCTTCCGATCCATTCCGTCTCCGGGAAGGCGCCTTCGACAGGCGCCATGTCGACGACGATGTTGGGC
>NZ_RZSA01000091.1:0-11299 GCF_003998075.1 Mesorhizobium sp. M2A.F.Ca.ET.037.01.1.1
GCCCCGGCCAGTATCTTATGAAGGCCGCCAACACCGTAGAGATCGAAGGCGAGCAGAAGCCGGCGCTGACCGCCGAGACGCTGGTGATGATGTATGAGCGCCGCAAGCGGGCAGGCGCTTAGAGGCCGTTTGGAAATTCTACTCCGGCAGCCATCTGGGGGCGTTTCTGCGCTTCCGGTGCTCACGGACGCAGAGTCCGCTCCGCTCCGGTTCTCGAAACCGCACCAATGACTCGCCAGAGCGAATTTCGAAACAGCCTCTCGGCCGTAGTCAACCATGATAGCCAAGGCAGATAGCGCCTAGCGCGACAACGCCACAGGCCGCAATGCGCTTCGGCGTCAGCGTCTCGCCCAGGAAAAGCCGTCCGATCAGCACCGCGAAAACCACGCTCGTCTCGCGGATGGCCGTGATCGGACCGGCCGGCCCGAGCGCGAAGGCCGCAACCACGGCGCCGTAGGCAATCAGGGCGAAAATCCCGCCGCCAAGCGCCTTCAGCGCGTCCGGTGAACGAAAGTCCACCGTGAGCTTGCCGCGGCAGATGATGAACGTGACCGGGAGCAGCACGCCGTAGGTCAACAGCACCCAGGCCGTGTAGGCGCCCGAGCTTCCCACCGAGCGGACACCGATGGCATCGACCGTCGCATAGGCCGCGATGATCACGCCGGTCGCCAAGGCATACAGGATTGATTTGGTCGCCGCGCGCCCTTTGCCAAGGGAAAGGCTCATGATGCCGAGCGCGGCGAGGACGACGCCAAGGGTCTGAAGCGTGCTCAGGCGCTCGCCGGCCAGAACGAAACCACCAACCGTCACCAGGAGCGGCACAGAGCCGCGAACGATCGGGTAGACCTGTCCCAATTCACCGTAGCGATAGGCCGCCACGAGAAAGAGGCTGTAGCCGACCTGAAGGCAGCCCGAGAGAACGATATAGGGCCAGGCCGATGACACTGGAAGGGGATGGAAGATCGCCAGCGGAATGGCGGCGATCGTTGCCGAGAAGCTCATGACCGTGACGGTCCACAGTCTGTCGCTGCCGGTTCGCAGGAAGGCATTCCAGCTGGCGTGCAGGATCGCGGCGAACAGTGCCAGGCCAATGACCGTCGCGCTCATCGCGGTCTCCCCGGCGCGGCGAGGATGGCCATTGCCGCCTTGCGGGCGTCGCGACTGGCGGAGTCTGGCTGCCCCATCCGGGCCATCAGCGTCGCGCCCTCGATCAGCATTAGCAGGGCGGCGGAAGTGCTGTCGGCTTCGTCGGTGGGCATCGTCTCTTCGAGGATCAGCCGCATCCGGCGCTTGAGGTCGTTCTTCTGCCTGGCGGCGGCCTGAAACACCGGGTGCGCCGGATCGCCGAACTCGGCCAGGGCATGCGCGAACAGACAGCCGTGGAAGTCGGCGCTGTGGAACCAGCGACCGTACCAGTCGAAGATTATGCCGATTTTCCGTTCGGGCGTGGCCGCCTGTTCGGCGAGACGGTCGAGTTGACGTTCGAAGCGCCCCGCACGGTAGGCCAGGACCTCGACCATCAAATCGTCCTTGCTGGGAAAGTGCCGGTACATGGTCATCTTGGCCACGTCGGCTTCGGCGATGATGCGGTCGATGCCGGTGGCGTGGAAGCCCACGCGCTTGAACAGGCCATAGGCGGTTTCAACGATATGCTGGCGCTTGTCGGTTCTGGCCGGTTCGGTCATGATAGTGGCGGTGATGAGACAGGTCTGTCTATCTACGCCTGCGCGACGAGGCCTGTCAATTGCCGGTTGGACCGGAGGCGGGAGGCAAGCGCGACGGGCCTCCGGCTTCGAGCCCGGTCGCACCTACGCGGCTTTGCGGCGGAGCCGCCATCGCGTTATTTAGGGCCCTGAAAATGCGCTGATCTTCGCATTGCGCCACGTTGAAGCGCATGAAGCGGCCGGCGGTGTGCGACAGGCTGAAGGCGTTGCCTGGCGCCAGCACGACATTGTCCGACAGCGCATTGCGCGCGACTTCCGCCGCGTCGATGCCGTCGGGCAAGCGGCACCAGAGGAACATGCCGGCAGGCTGGTCGATCCAGGGCGTGATGCCCATCGCCTTCAGCCTGCCGGCGGTCTCGGCCATGGCGCGCGACAGGCGCGTGCGCAACTGCTCGATATGCTTGCGGTAGCTGCCGTCCTTCAACAAGGTCAGCACCAGGTGGGCCGACAGCCGCGCACCGCCGAATGTCGTGGCGATCTTGAGATCGGTCAGGCCTTCCATCCAATCGGGTGGCGCCGCGATGAAGCCGCAGCGCACCGAGGCCGACAGCGTCTTGGAGAAGGAGCCGATCTGGACAACGCGCTGCAGCCCGTCGAACGCCGCGAGCCTTGGGGCAGCGCTGTGCTCGAAGTCTGCGAAAATATCGTCCTCGACGATGGTGAGATCCGCCTGGTCGGCGAGCTTCAGCAACCGATGCGCGGCGACCGGCGACAGGATCGCGCCGGTCGGGTTGTGGATGCCGGAATTGGTGATGTAGAGGCGCGGCCGATGCTCGGCGAGCGCCGCGGCGAAAAGCTCGATATCCGGTCCCGAAGGCGTGTAAGGCACGCCGACCACTTTGGCCTGATGGGCGCGCATCAGAGCATGAAAGTTGAAGTAGCAGGGATCGTCGACCAGCACGGCATCGCCGGGCTCGATCAGGAAGCGGCACAAAATGTCGATGGCCTGGGTGCCGCAGTCGGTTAGCATGATCTGGTCCGGCGAGACCTCGACGCCATGCTCGGTCATGCGCCTTGCCAGCAATTGGCGCAGCGGCGCTAGGCCAAGCGGCGTGCCATAGTCCGCTAGCGCCACGTCGTCAGCGCGCGCCGCGCTGCGCAGCGCCCGGCGCAAGGCAGCCTGCGGCATCCAGGACGCCGGCAGCCAGCCGCAGCCGGGCTTCAGCATCTCCTCGCCGGCTTCGAGCGATTGCCGCGACACCCAGAGGGGGTCGACGGCGCGGTCAAGCCGAGGGCCGATCTTGGCGAGTGACAATGGCGCAAGCTGGCCGGCGGCGTAGAAACCCGAACCCGGGCGCGAACGGATCGTGCCTTCCGCGGTGAGGCGCTCATAGGCTTCGACCACGGTCGACTTCGAAACCTGCATGGATTTGGCCATGGCCCGTATCGACGGCAGGCGGGCTCCGGGCGTCAGCGTGCGCGCCGCGATACGCTGGCGGATCGCCGCCATGACGGTTTCGACGAGGGTGGCGCCGCTGGCATTTGGGCCTGATGTGTCCATCTGTACTTCCCTGCCGACCATTACAGTTTTGTGGAATTGTACTCCATTGTCTCTGGCGACACCATGGCCTGCGCCGGTAGGGAAGCGCAAACGGAGCAGATCATGGAAAAGAGTTTCGACGGCTGGCTCAGCGGCTTCATCGGCGTGCTGATCTTCAGCGGATCGCTGCCGGCGACGCGGCTGGCGGTGATGGATTTCGACCCGACCTTCCTGACGGCGGCACGGGCGGCGATCGCCGGCCTTCTGGGGATCGCGATGCTGCTGCTGTTCCGCGAGAAACGTCCGGAGCGAGGGGATCTGGTCTCGCTGGCCGTCGTCGCGCTGGGTGTCGTGGTCGGCTTCCCGTTGCTGACGGCGCTGGCGTTGAAGCATGTCACCTCGGCGCATTCGATCATCTTTGTCGGCCTGCTGCCGCTGGCGACCGCGATCTTCGGCGTGCTGCGCGGCGGCGACCGTCCGCGCCCGGCTTTCTGGCTGTTCTCGTGCTTTGGCAGCGCTTTGGTCGCCAGCTTTGCCCTGGCGCAAGGCGTGACTGCCTCACCGGTCGGCGACGGCCTGATGCTCGGCGCCATCATCGTCTGCGGGCTGGGCTACGCCGAAGGGGCCAAGCTGTCGCGCAAGCTCGGCGGCTGGCAGGTGATCTGCTGGGCGCTGGCGCTGTCGCTGCCGGTCATGCTGGCGTTGAGCTTCGCGACGCTGCCGCCATCCTTCGCGGCCGTCGGTTCGAGCGCCTGGATCGGGCTCGGCTATGTCTCGCTGTTCAGCATGCTGATCGGCTTCGTGTTCTGGTATCGCGGCCTGGCGCAAGGCGGCATAGCCGCCGTCGGGCAACTGCAATTGCTGCAGCCCTTCTTCGGCCTGGCGCTGGCGGCGAGCCTGCTGCACGAACAGGTCAGCCCGATGATGGTGGTCGTCACGCTCGGCGTCGTGGCATGCGTGTTCGGGGCGAAGAGGTTTGCACGGTAGACGCCTACTGATTTGCTTTGACGCAATTCCGGACGGAAAACCGTTTCACACTTTTCCTGGAATTGCTCAGAACTTCGTCACGACCCCGATGCCAATGCCCTCGAAGCCACCCATCGCCATCAGGGCCGCGGGCGCTTCCTCGAGGCTGATCTTCTTGCCGACCAGCAGTTCGGGCTTGAGCTTGCCGGTGCGGATCATCTCCATCATCGCGGAATAGCGATAGGCCTGCATGCCGTGGCTGCCGAGGATCTCGAGCTCGAAGGCTATCACCTTGTCCATCGGCACTTGCGGGCGGGCATGTTCGCCCAGCATCAGCCCGACCTGAACATGGCGGCCGCGCCGGCGCAGGTTCGAGATCGAGTTGAACGAGGTGGTCGGGTGTCCCAGCGCGTCCATCGACATATGCGCGCCGCCATTGGTGATCTGCTTGACGGCCTTGACCACGTGCGGCGTCGTCGAGGCGTTGATGGTCGCCACCGCGCCGATCTTCTTGGCGAATTCCAGCTTCTCGTCCGTGAGGTCGATGGCAATGACGTTAGCGCCAATGGCGCTGGCGATCATGATCGCCGACAGGCCGACGCCGCCGCAGCCATGCACGGCCACCCATTCGCCGGGGGTCACCCGGCCCTGGTCGACGATGGCGCGAAACGAGGTGACGAAGCGGCAGCCGAGGCTTGCCGCGGTAGCGTATTCCATCGCGTCGGGCAGGCGCACGAGATTGGTGTCGGCATGCTCGATGCCGACATATTCGGCGAACGAGCCCCAGCCGGTGAAGCCCGGCTGCGTCTGGTGCTCGCAGACCTGATGGTTGCCGGAGGTGCATTCGAAGCAGCGGCCGCAACCGACGGCGAAGGGGACCGTGACGCGGTCGCCGGCCTTCCAGCGGCTGACCTGCTTGCCGGCGGCGACGACGACGCCGGCAAGCTCGTGTCCGGGAACATGCGGCAAGGTGATGCCGTCGTCATGGCCCATCCAACCATGCCAGTCGCTGCGGCAAAGCCCGGTCGCCTCTACTTTCATGACGACGCCGTCCGGGGCGGGCTTTGGATCCGGCACGGTCTGGATGGTCGGCGTCTCACCGAATTTTTCGAAGACAACGGCTTTCATAGGATTGCTTCCATATATGTCAGTTCAATGGCAGGTGGCTGGACGACGATCCGAACTAAGGTGGCAACGGTGGTCGGTCTAGAAGGGGCTGCCGCTTGCGAACCCATTCATCGGCCTCGGCATCCCATGGCCAAACGCCGGAGGTTGTTGGAAAAATTAGCTGCATGATCCGGAAATCCGGCCCGTCGTAGAACCAGATATTCCAACCGAAATATTCGGGATAGTGGTCCGGGTGGACCGCACCGAACTGACAGTCGAAGCCACCTCCCAGGAAACCCGACGCCCGCTCTCCGATGCGGAACCTCTCGCCGCCGCGCACGCGTCTGCAGTACTCATTGACGATGGTCATCGAAAGCTCCGGCTTGAGCCCGATGACGACCAATCAGGGACGCCAAAATTGTGCTCTATCCCGACCGAGTATGCGAATGGCGGATTCTCGTCCTCCTCCAGCACATAGAGGATATGACACCCGAACTCGTCGATGTCGGCCAGTGCCTTGGCCTCCTCGGCGTCTTTGGCTTCCCTACTCGGCATCGATCTGGTTCTGCGGCGCTGCCTGCTGGAACGCCGGCAGCGCCATGCAGGCGGCGTTGATGCGCGCGATTACCGGGTAGGGCGCCATGTCGACACCGAAGCGGGCATTGTTGGTGACCTGCGCGGCAAGGCAGATATCGGCCATGCCCGGCGTGTCGCCATGGCAGAAGGCGCCGGTCTCGGGCGAGGAGGCGAGAATCTTTTCAAGCGACTGGAAGCCTTCGTTCACCCAGTGCCGAAACCAGTTGACGACGTCCTCGTCGCCGGCGCCGAACAAGGTGCGCAGCGAGGTCAGCACGCGCAGATTGTTCACCGGGTGGATGTCGCAGGCGATCATCTGCGCCAGCATCCTGACGCGAGCCCGACCCAACGCATCCTTCGGCAGCAGCGGTGGCTCGGGCTCAATCTCGTCGAGATATTCGATGATCGCCAGCGACTGCGTCAAAAGCCGGCCGTTATCCAGCACCAGCGCCGGCACCAGCCCTTGCGGGTTGATCGCGAGATAGGCGGGCTCGAGATGCTCGCCGTGCCGCAGATGATGCGGCACATAGGTATAGTCCAGCCCCTTCATCGCCAGCGCGATCCGCACCCGGTAGGAGGTGGAGGAGCGGTAGTAATTGTGGAGGACGAGGTCGCTCATCGCCTCGGTTGTCCGATGGCCACCTCGACCGTGCCGATGCCGTCGACCCCGCCGGTGATCCTGTCTCCGGCCTGAACCGGACCGACGCCGGCCGGCGTGCCGGTGAAGATCAGGTCGCCCGGGCGAAGCTCGACCGCCTCGCTGCAGATCGAGACGATGTCGGCGATCGGCCAGATAAGCTCGGCAAGATCGCCGTCCTGTTTCACCGCGCCGTTGACGGCAAGCCAGATGCGGCCTTTGTCCGGATGTCCTGATGTCGCGGCCGGAACCAGCGGACCGCAAGGCGCGGACTGGTCGAAGGCCTTCGACCAGTCCCACGGACGTGCCGCTTTCTTCGCCTGATCCTGCAGGTCGCGGCGGGTCAGGTCGACGCCGACGCCGTAGCCCCAGACATGAGCGAGCGCATCGGCGCGCGGAATGCGGAAGCCGGCCTTGCCGATGGCGACGACCAGCTCGATCTCGTGATGCAGATTCGCGGTCAGCGGCGGGTAGGAGATCTCGGCGCCGCTGTCGACAACCGCATCGGCCGGCTTGGTGAAGAAGAAGGGCGGATCGCGCTCGTCGTTGCCGAGCTCACGCGCATGCGCCGCATAGTTGCGGCCGACGCAGAAGATGCGGCGCACGGCAAACCGTTCCACGGAGCCGGCAATAGCGACCGAGGCGGTTGCTGGCGGCGGAAGGATGAATTCTGGCATGGGCTGTCTCTGTGTTGGCATGAATCGTGCGCACCTTCGGCCGATTTCGACGGCCGGGCAAGACTGAGGACGCTCCCGCGCACATCGGCCTGTCGTTCCAATGGCAGTGCCCTGTGCCATTGGGGCCCTGTACCATTGGGCGATATACTATTTGCCAATAATCTGGCCATGGTCACCGGACTATCCTGTACCGGCCGAAACCGAACCGATGCCTGAACCCGTGCAATGAGCTCCGTCAGCGACCGCGCCCGCTTCCTGATCATCGACGACCACCCGCTGTTTCGCGAGGCGCTGCACAGCGCTGTGCAGATGGCCTATCCGGACGTCGACACGGTCGAGGCGCGCTCGATCACGGAGGCCATCGAACTCCTCGCCGACGCCAAGCCGTTCGATCTTGCGATGCTCGATTTGAGCATGCCCGACGTGCATGGCTTCGAGGGGCTGTTGCAGCTGAGGACCCGCTACCCGCGGCTGCCGGTGGTGATTGTCTCAGGCTATGAGGAACCGAAGATCATTTCGGAGGCGTTGTCCTACGGCGCGGCCGGCTTCATCCCGAAATCGGCCAGGAAGAGCGATCTCGCCGCCGCCATCCGCTCGGTGATGGACGGCGCCGTCTATGTGCCGGAAAATTACGAGGGCCAGCCGCCCGACCCCGACAGCACCGACCGCGCCGATATGGTGCAGCGCCTGGCGAGGCTGACGCCGCAGCAGCTCAGGGTGCTGCAGATGCTGCGCCAGGGCATGCTCAACAAGCAGATCGCCTACGAGCTGCAGGTGGGCGAGACGACGGTGAAGGCGCATGTCTCGGAGATCTTGCGCAAGCTCAATGTCTACAGCCGCACGCAGGCGGTGATCGAGGTGTCGAAGCTGGATAATGCGGAGTTGTTTCGGGATCAGGCGGGGTTTTGAGGGGCAGTTCTAAGCCAGCAAATGCGCCAGCAGCGCTCTTAGCTGCGCAGGCTTCAGCGGCTTGCGCATCAGCTCGATGCCGGCGGCGCGGGTCGCCTTGGCGACGTGCTCTGACCCATCGGCGGTGACGATCAGCGCCGGCACCGAACGGCCGAGATAGTCGCGGACTTCGGCTATGGTGGCGGTGCCGAGGTCGCCGCCGTCGAGATGCTGGTCGGCGATGATGATGTCGGGCACCCAATCGGTGTCGCCCAGAAGATCGAGCGCGTCGTCGGTCGAGGTCGCGGCGCGCACCAGGCACTGCCAGCGTTCGAGCAGCGAGGTCATGGCGGAGAGCACGTCGGCGTCGTTCTCGACCAGCAGGACCTTGGTGCCGAAGAGGCCGTAGCCGCGCGGACGGTCCATGTCGGCGATGCCTGTCGCCGGTTCGGCGGCCGCCATGCCGATCGGCACGTCGATGTGGAAGATGGTACCGCGCCCGACCCTCGAGGAAAAGGTGACGGGGTGGCCAAGGGCAGCCGCCATGCGGCGCACGATGGCGAGGCCCAGCCCCAGCCCGCCGGCCAATCCGCCGTCGGCAAGTGTCGAGGTGCCGCGGTGGAACTCCTCGAACACCGCTTCGCGCTGGTCCTCGGCAATGCCGCAGCCGGTGTCGGCGACGTCGATGCGGATGGTGTCGCCGCGATGCCTGGTTCCGACCAGCACGCCGCCGGAGCGGGTGTAGCGCAGCGCGTTGGAGAGGATGTTCTGCAGGATGCGCCTGAGCAGGGTGCGGTCGGAGCGCACCACGACATTGACCGGCCGGAACTTCAGCGACAGGCCTTTCTTCTCAGCCTCGGGCTGGAAATCCGAGCGCAGCGAGGAAAACAGCGTCTCCAGGCTGACGTCGCCGATCTCAGGCTGCACCACGCCGGCGTCGAGCTTGGAGATGTCGAGCAGCGTGCGCAGCAGGTCTTCCATCGTCTCCAGCGAGCGCTCGACCTGGCGCACCAGCTTCCTGCCTTCCTCGCTGGTCTGGACCTCGGCCAGCGCCGAGACCGACAGATGCGCGGCGTTGAGCGGCTGCAGCACGTCGTGGCTGGCGGCGGCGAGGAACCTGGTCTTGGAGAGGTTCGCCAGTTCGGCGTTTTCCTTCGCCGCGCTGAGCTCGATGTTCGATTGCTCGAGCCGGCGTAGCGTCGCGTGCAATTCCTCGGTGCGGTTGCGCACCCGGTTTTCCAGCGAGATGGCGGTCTGGAACAGCGAGAAGGCGTTGCCCTGCTGGTCCATCGAGCGCTCGACGCGGCTGACAAGCGCCGCGTTGATCTTCTTCAGCCTGTCGACGTCGTCGATGTCGCGCAGCGGCATGCCGTTCACTCGGCCGCCTGGCGCTCGCCGAAGGCGATGCCGGTGAAGGTCTGGTTGAGATGCATCGAGCGGTACTGCTCGCCATAGGTGCCGAACCCGATGACCTTGTTGGTCCGGTAGAGCTCGGAAATGTCGCGGAAGACCTGGCGGTTGCGCGCATCGAGCCGGCGCAGCACGCAGTCGAAGCCCAGGATCATATCTATCCCGCCGAGCTTGTGCTCGACATCCTCGAAAGCGGTGCGTGTCGATTCCACCATGTTCTTCGGCTGGGCGATGGAAAGCACGATACCGTCGTCGATGGCGCAGAAGAAGGACAGTGAGCCGTCAGGATGCATGCGCTGGATCGATCGGCAATAATATTCGCCGCCGACCTTCACCACGACGGGGTGCGAGGCAAAGCTCAGCGGCGTCAGCGTCTGCGGCAGGATGCCGACGGAGGTTGCGTATTCCTCGGCCGCGTTGGCGGCGTTGAATTCGCGCACTATGCGATGGTCGGGGTCGGACGCCGTCACCACCAGCTTCTCGTCGGTCGGGATGAAATTGTCGGTCTTGAAGACGTGGAAAGGAATTTCGGTCGCAACCAGCACGATGACGGCGCTATCGGAGGCGACCCTGCCATTGGCCATCAGCCTGGTCGTCTCGAATTTGAGGTCGTCGCCGGCCGAGCCGCCGATCAGCGGGACGTCGTCCAGTCCCCAGTGGATGGCCGAGGTCACCGCTTCCTCGGCATAGGACAGCCCGTCGATGAAACAGAGCGCGAAAAACTGGTTCGAGCGGTCGTGGCCGATGCGCTCGCGCAGCAGGCGCCGCAACGCCGCGACCTCGCCGGTGATACTGTCCATGCTGGACGAAGAGAGGTTTTCGACCATGACGGAGACGGTTGAAAACGACGCCGAAGGCAAAAGCAGGGCAAGGATATGCCCTTCCTCCAGTCCCTGCGGCGTGATCTCGCCGGCGGTCGAGCAGCCGGCATAGGCGAGCGAGGGCGCGTATGCTTTCAGCGCCTGCGCCAGCGCCGCCGCGTCGACAAGGCCTTGGGAGAAGAACAGAAGCGCGAAACCGGCGTCGACGATCGCCGCTTCGGCCGCGATGGCCCGGGCAAAGGCATTCGGGTCGGGCTCATCCGTGGTGAGCGCCGATAGGCCCGATGCATAGCGTGTGCTCGAACTGGCCAGCTGCCTTCTCCGCAATTCTTGCGACGCGGTTTATGGGTGTCTTTTCTATGCGTGCCAGGCACGCTCCGCATCGAGGGCATCTTTGCCCTCAATCCCTGATTTGGCAATGGGGCCGGTTGCTGCGCTGCACATAACTTTTGCCATGATCGAAAGTACAATGGAACCGGCGCTGGCAGCGCTGTTTTGCGCGTTGTACGGTGCGCGAATGGTACTGCCGAAGCACAGCACGGCATCGGCAGGGTGAGGACCAAGGTTAATACCCAGGGAGGTTGCATGTCGGACGTGTCCTTGACTGTGAATGGGAAACGGGTCAGCGGGAGCGCCGAAGACCGAACGTTGCTGGTGCATTTCCTGCGGGAGCATCTGGGTCTCACCGGAACGCATGTCGGTTGCGATACGTCGCAATGCGGCGCCTGCGTGGTGCATGTCGACGGCCGGGCGGTGAAATCCTGCACAATGCTGGCCGTTCAGGCCTCAGGCTCGACCATTGTCACCATCGAAGGGCTGGCCGACGGCGCCGAGTTGCATCCGGTCCAGGCCGCGTTCAAGGAGCATCACGGCCTACAATGCGGCTTCTGCACGCCAGGCATGATCATGACGGCGACCGACATGATCGCGCGCCATCCGGAGGGTCTGGACGAGGCGACGGTGCGCGCCGAGCTCGAAGGCAACATCTGCCGCTGCACGGGCTACCACAACAT
>NZ_RZSA01000920.1:0-2594 GCF_003998075.1 Mesorhizobium sp. M2A.F.Ca.ET.037.01.1.1
CGATGACGCATGGGCGTTGGGTTTCTCCGGGCCCATGGTGCGCGGCTCGGGCGCCGCCTGGGACCTGCGCAAGGCGCAGCCCTATGAATGCTATCCCGAGATGGAGTTCGATATCCCGGTCGGCAAGAACGGCGACTGCTACGACCGCTATCTGGTACGCATGGAAGAGATGCGCCAGTCGGTGAGCATCATGCGGCAGTGCCTGCAGAAGCTGCGCTCAGCCGACGGCCAGGGTCCGGTCGCGGTTGCCAATCAGAAGATCACACCGCCGCCGCGCGCCACCATGAAGCGCTCCATGGAAGCGACCATCCATCATTTCAAGCTTTATACCGAAGGACACCGCGTGCCGCGTGGCGAGGTCTACGCCGCGGTTGAGGCGCCGAAGGGCGAGTTCGGCGTCTATCTGGTCTCCGACGGCGGCAACATTCCCTATCGCTGCAAGATACGGGCGCCATCCTTCGCCCATCTGCAGGCGATCGATTTCCTGTCGCGCGGGCACATGGTGGCGGATGTCGCGGCGATCATCGGTTCGCTCGACATCGTCTTCGGCGAGATCGACCGCTAACGCAAGGAGGGCGGAGAACTCGCCAGATCTCCGTTACTCCTATCAAGATCTCGAACCAACGCCCCGGTGCGTAGGTGCACGCCTAGTGCATGAACACAGCTCTCAGCCACGCAAGGATGCCCGCACCCGGAGAGACCGCCGCGCGCACGCGCGACGCCGCCCAGCGCGCCGGCATGTTGGCGCCGACATGACAATGGCAGACAACCTCATGCAGTTGCCAGTCGCTCATCTCGAAGAAGCGCTTGGCTTCGCCATACGAGTCATCCTGCAGGCCCTGCGCACGGAAGATCGGATCTTCGAATGCGACGGTGATCGCCGATCCGTCGGTGCGCATTCTTTCACGCACGTCGGGTGGAGCGTATTCGGTGCCCGCCAACGCCGTGAGGCGGCGGCTGGGGCTTTGTTCGAGAAGTTGCGCCCAGCGCTCAAGGCGCTGGCCCCGGTTGGCGATGAGAGCCGGTGCTTCGGCCTGAACGTCGGCAACGGCGTTGATTTGGTCAAGGGTTTGGTGCTTCACGGCCGTCTCCTGTATCGACAGATGATCACCCGCCCACACTGGGAACTAAGGCGCCGCCCAACGCCGGCAAGGGCCGAAACGGACCCGCGGAATCATTTGATCGTTCTCGCGGCGCGATCGTGTGGGAACGATCCGCTGGCGCGGCCGTTCTGCCAGCTTGCGCCGCCGATCGCTCCTGACGAAACCGTCTGAATACGGCGATCGCCTCCATCATTTTCAGGTCGGGCAGGACATCCCGCTTGTCGGGATCGCGTAGAGCCTGCCAAGGCGCCGAGCGGAAGGAAAAAGCGATGGCCATTCTCCCCAATCCGGACCCGTCTCCAACGCCGGTGCCCACGCCTCCGCCCATCCCGGAACCCAAGCCGATGCGCGAGCCGGATCCGGATCGGCTTCCCGATGAGGCGCCGATCCCCAATCCCGATGAGAATGACGAGCCGCCCAAGCATTCCACGCCCAGGCGGCCCCGACCTTGACCGGCTCACGGGAGGCGCGCCGGACGCACGTCGCGATCAAGGGCTAGTTTGCGGGAGTCGCTTAGCCAGCCTCATCGACGTTCGGCAATTCAAGCGCTGAACGCAGTAAACCGCGATCGCGCTGGTAGAGGGTAGAATATGTGACCGGCTCCAACAAATCGGCGTAGGGCCGGAAATCCGCGATGCGCTTGTTGAAGGGCATCGCCCCGCAGCCGGGAACCAGACAATCCCGATTTCCCTTCGGACAGCGGTTGAAGGAGCAAAGCCGGCCAAGGTAGTGGTCGCTGCCGGGCTCGAACAGGAAAACGTCGAGTTGATGGTCGGCGACACTGATGCCAAGCCCGGCCTCGAACGCCTGCCGCAGCGCCGCGGCGCCCTTACGGCGCAACTCGCCAAGCCGGTGTTGCGAGTCGACCCAGACAGCCAGGTCGAGGTCGCTGCATTCATGCCAAACATCGATACCCGCGCGGCGGAAGTCGCTGAACCTCGGAATCTCCTTCCAGAGCGGTTTCGCCACCGAGCCGATGACAGCGATCGCCTTGATCTCGGGGAACGCCATCCAGGACTGCGTGACGACATCGGCGGCCTGGCGGAATTCGCGCTGGCGCCGCAGGAGGTAACGGTTCTGCTCTTCGATCTGCGCGCGCTTCATGGTTCACCGAGGCGGCTTTATCAAACTGCGTTTGCGGCCATCGGAGGCTGAGTTTGGCAAGCCGTCAAGAGTGCGATTGCCCCTCAACCAAGCCTCGCCTGCGTCCAAGCTCCTCCAGCCGCGTTCGACTCCACCGCCGCCGCCACGAACTTCACGCCACGCGCGCCGTCGACCACGTCGGGCACCTGCGCTGCCCGCGCGGCATCGACCGCGCCACCCGATCGATGCGCGCGGATGATGTCGGCGGCGTCACGGTAGAAATTGGCGAAGGCCTCGATGTAGCCTTCCGGGTGCGCTGCCGGCATGCGCGACACGCGCCTCGCTTCCGCCGTCGCGCCATGGCCGCCGCGCACCAGCGTGCGCGTCTCCTCGCCATAGGGCGAGAAG
>NZ_RZSA01000921.1:0-2590 GCF_003998075.1 Mesorhizobium sp. M2A.F.Ca.ET.037.01.1.1
TGTCGAAGCATCTCAGCCAGCTCGCCGCGCTGCTCGACGACGCTCTCGGCGAATAACCGCACGAAACAGACCTCAAAAGACAAGAGAACGGACAGGCACAATGGCTACCGAAATCCGCGTCCCCACTCTGGGTGAATCCGTCACCGAGGCGACCGTTGGCAAGTGGTTCAAGAAGGTCGGCGACGCGATCGCCGCCGATGAGCCCCTGGTCGAGCTCGAAACCGACAAGGTGACGGTGGAAGTGCCTGCAGCGGGCGCCGGAACGCTGGCCGAGATCACCGTCAAGGAAGGCGAGACGGTCAATGTCGGCGCGCTGCTCGGCTCGATTTCGGCGGGCGGCGGTGCCCCGGCCACGAAGCCGCAGGCAGTGGCGCAGGCTTCCAGCCCGGATGCCGCGTCTTCGGTCAAGCAGGCCGCGGCCGAGACCGCCAAGATCGCTGGCGACAACGGTCCGATCGAGCCGCGCACCATGCCGCCGGCGCCGGCCGCGGCCAAGCTGATCGCGGAGCACAATCTCTCGGTCGACCAGCTGTCCGGCTCGGGCAAGCGCGGCCAGGTGCTGAAGGGCGACGTGCTCGATGCCATCGCCAAGGGCGCGCCGTCCCAGCCGGCCGAGACGCCGAAGGCGGCACCTGCGCCGGTCGTTGCCCGCGCGCCATCCTCGGCCGAGGATGCGCCGCGCGAGGAGCGCGTGCGCATGACCAAGCTGCGCCAGACCATTGCGCGCCGCTTGAAAGAAGCGCAGTCGACCGCAGCCATGCTCACCACCTTCAACGAGGTGGATATGAGCGCGGTGATGGCGCTGCGGGCCAAATACAAGGACGTGTTCGAGAAGAAGCACGGCGTGAAGCTCGGCTTCATGGGCTTCTTCACCAAGGCGGTGACGCATGCGCTGAAGGAAATCCCGGCGGTCAATGCCGAGATCGACGGCACCGACATCATCTACAAGAACTTCGCCCATGTCGGCGTCGCCGTCGGCACGGACAAGGGCCTGGTGGTGCCGGTGGTGCGCGACGCCGACCAGATGTCCATCGCCGAGATCGAGAAGGAGATCGGCCGGCTGGGTCTCGCCGCGCGCGACGGCAAGCTTTCGGTCGCGGACATGCAGGGCGGCACCTTCACCATCTCCAATGGCGGCGTCTACGGCTCGCTGATGTCGACGCCGATCCTCAATGCGCCGCAATCGGGCATTCTCGGCATGCACAAGATTCAGGATCGGCCGATGGTGGTCGGCGGCCAGATCGTCATCCGCCCGATGATGTATCTGGCGCTCAGCTACGATCACCGCATCGTCGACGGCAAGGAAGCGGTGACCTTCCTGGTGCGCGTCAAGGAAAGCCTGGAGGATCCCGAGCGGCTGGTGCTCGATCTCTAAGGTTTGGCGCTGTGGCTGAAACGGTCGAGCCGATCGATCTGTTCGAGCTTGTGATGACAGGCCGAGCAGGACCTGTCGAACTCGGCAAAAGCAGCCGTGAAACGGTCCGAGGCTTGATCGATCCGGAGTATGTGCGGGCGGACAATCACTATCGCCACGAGGACACCGAGTCGGCCTGGTGCATCTTTGGTCGCAATTGCGAGTTTTTCTTCAGCCCCGATTTTCGTCTGAGATCGATTAGCGTCGAGCCCGTCTTCGGGAGATTGCAGCCCGGTGGAATGATGGCGACTTGGTACGGCGATCTCAACGTCGATGTGGGCCGGCATCCCGTGACGTTCGCAGGCACCAGCCCGATAGCCATACATACCTTGCCCAAGGCATTGCAGTTCCTGAACGAGGGCGACTTCAAATGGGCAATCGGTGGCGGCAGCGAGCGCGACGTCTATATTAAGCTGGCGGAGAGTTCTCGCGTCCTGACCCTCAAGTATGAGGTAAACGCAATACCGGTCGGCGGGAAGAACAGTGTTGCGTTTGAGATAGACTATTTTCTTACGACGATTGTTATCCTCGATCAAGCTGTTCAGGGCGGATAGCAATGAGGATCCGCTCCCTCTTGACCGAAAGTCTTTCGACCGCGTCAATAGTGGCAGGCCTGATGATGGTTCCGTCCGCCGCCCAGGCCGCCTGCCCGATCCAGCTCGCCGTCTATGGCGAAGCGCAGAGCGGCGCCGAGATCGATTTCACCCCGGCTGGCAGCTCGGCGACGATCACCAATGCCTTCCGCATGATCCTCGACAACAATGTCGTGCTCGACGGCATCGCGATGTGGACCGAGGGATCGGCCGCGCGGCCGCATGGTTCGCTTATGTACAAATGCCCGACGGGCGACGTCACTGGCGAGGAGCTCGCCGCCTGCACCGTGTGGGAAGGCGTCATCTACAGCGCCGACGAGAAGGGCGGCGTCGGCCTGCTGCCGGCGGAGGGCGTCGACGCGCCGAAGACCCTGATCTTCCCCGATCTCGGGCCGTCGCTCGAAATGTCGGCCGCCTATGGCCCCGCCGGCTTCTCCAAGGTGCCGTGGGACATCTTCGTGCTGAAAGGCTGCCAGGAATGAGTGCCGAGAAAAAGACGCTGCTGGTCACCGGTGGCAGCCGCGGCATCGGCGCGGCCATCTGCCGGCAGGCGAACCGGGCCGGTTATCGCGTGGCGGTCAAC
>NZ_RZSA01000922.1:0-2585 GCF_003998075.1 Mesorhizobium sp. M2A.F.Ca.ET.037.01.1.1
GTCGAGCGCGCCGTCGAGGTCGACATGCCGTAGCCATTGTTCTCGCACACGAAGATCACCGGCAGCTTCCAGATCGCCGCCATGTTCAAGGCCTCGTGGAAGGCGCCCTCATTGTTGGCGCCGTCGCCGAAGAAGGAGACGACCACCTTGCCGGTCTTCATCCTCTTGGATGAAAGCGCTGCGCCCACGGCAATCGGAATGCCGCCGGCAACGATCCCATTGGCGCCGAGATTGCCCTTGGCGACATCGGCGATGTGCATGGAGCCGCCCCTGCCCTTGCAATAGCCGGTGGTCTTGCCGAAGAACTCGGCGAACATGCGGCTGACCTCCGCGCCCTTGGCGATGCAATGGCCGTGGCCGCGATGCGTCGAGGTGATCTGGTCATCCTCGGCGAGCGGCATGCAGATGCCCATGGCGCTCGCTTCCTGCCCGATCGACAGGTGCATGGTGCCGTGGATGAGGCCGCGCATGTAGCACTCTTCCGCGCCCTCTTCGAAGCGGCGGATGAGGTACATCTTGTGAAGCACCTGTCTCAGTTGCTCTGGACGGTACTGGCGATAGACGAAAGGCAGGTTGGCCCGGCTATCCACGACGGCTTTGCTGGCTCCGGCCATGATCACGCCTCCACGGTTCCGTAGACGAGCTTGTCCTGGCGGGCGCGCAGATCGGCGATCTTCGAGCCCGGCGCGGGCGCGGCATTGGCATAGGTGATGAGCTCGCCCTTCTTGATGGGCGCCGTCACGGAGCCGCCCTGCAGCAGGCCGCAGGGGATCGCGCGCGCCGCATGGGCTTCCGGCGCCGTCATGATCCAGGCGCGGTAGCAATATTCGCCGATGGCATCGAGCTTGTCGCCGGGCTTCAGGTCCTTCTTGGCGACCGCGCAGACCTCGGCCACGGGCTTTGCCAGCGGCACCATGTCGGCCTTGCCGTAGAGCACGACGCGGGCGCAGGTCAGCGGCACTTCCAGCGAGGTCAGGTGATAGGGGCGATGGAAGGTGAAATACGGGCCCTTGCCCATCTTCAGGTCTTCCATGCGCTCCGAGATGCGCGGATGCGACATGTCGGCCACGACGAAGACGCCCGGCGCGACGCCCTTGCCGATCGAATAGTCGACGACGCCGACCTTCGACAGCACGCCGCCGTCCTTCTCAGGCACCAGCACCTTCGACAATTCGCCGAGCGTGGCCGCCGGGCCGTGCATCCCGGGCTTGTCGGGAACCAGCCCAGTCGCGTTGGCGATCGCCGCCATCTCGACCATTGTCTTCGAACCATCGACGAATTCGACCAGCATGCGCACATTCATGTGCCGGCGCTTCGCCTCCTCCTCATAGTCCGGAGGCGTGGCGTCGATGTTGAGCGGGTTGTTCTTGCCCTTGCCCGCGGCAACGATCGGGTGGCCCATAGCGGAGACGAACTCGATCAGCTCCATGCAGGAAGACGGCTCGTCGCCGGCGCCCAGGGAATAGGTGACGCCAAGCCGGTCGGCCTCGGCCTTGAGATAGGCGCCGATGGTGACGTCCGCCTCGACATTCATCATCACCAGGTGCTTGCCATGCTCCATGGCGCGCAGGCCGATCTCGGCGCCGACGGCCGGAACGCCGGTCGCGTCGATCACGACGTCGATGAGGTCATTGCCGATGACAAGGCTGGAATCGTTGGTGACGGCGATCTTGCCCGCTTCCATGGCAGCGGTCATGGCCGACGCGTTCGACACTTCCCGCGCATGGCCGGTTTCCTGGAAGGCGATATCGACGGCCTTGCTGGCCGCCGGCAGGTTGAGTTCGGAAATGGCGCCGATCTCGATGCCGGACATATGGGCGACGCGGGTAACGATGTCGGTTCCCATTTCGCCTGAGCCGATTAGGCCGATGCGGATGGGCTTGCCGGACTTGCCGCGTTCCTCGAGATCCCGGGCAAGGCCCGTCAACGAAATATTGGAAGCCATGCCGCTTATTCCTCCCATATCGCATGCTGTCTGATTGCTTGACGGGTATTGAACATATGTATTTCTGTCAAGACTAATGTCCAAATCTTTGGCCGTTAGTCGACGCTTTTCGGATTGGTCGAGGCGCGGCCGCGAAAGGCATGGACCATGAGCGCCGCCATCAACCCAATGCGAGCGTGCGCCTGCGGCCGAATGCCGGCGAAGGCGCTCGACGGACCGCAAGGAGATATCTAGGCGGTAATTGTTACTGGCAAACGTCGACCCATATGGCGCCGACCAGATCGGCCATGCGCTGCGGCGTGATGCGGACAGCGGCGTTGGTGGCGCCGGCAGCGGGGACGACCTCGTCGAAGGCCTTGAGCGACAGATCGCAATAAACGGGAAGCGGCGCCAGCAGGCCAAACGGACAGACGCCGCCCGGCGGATGGCTGGTGACGGCCAGCACCTCCTCGCCGCCCAACATGCGCGGCTTGCCGCCCATCCTGTCCTTGAACTTGCGGTTGTCGAGCCTGACGACGCCGCTGGTGACGACCAGCATGGTCTCGTCGCCGACGCGCAGGCAGATCGTCTTGGCGATCTGCGCGGGCATCACGCCATGGGCTTCCGCCGCCAGCGCCACGGTGGCCGAACTGGCCTCGGT